>JAYZGM010000198.1:0-11916 GCA_036336225.1 Acidobacteriota bacterium
CTCCGACTCCGCGCGATTCCTTCGATCTCTTTACGCTCCTGCCGACGGTGACTCTTCGATCCATGGAGAAAACAGAATTGACAGTATATCGTGGCCGATTCGGGTCCAGCTTCGGGTCATGGGCGGTATCGATAACTCCGATCCCGTCGCGACGGAGGTCAGCGTGAATGCCCGATGTGAGGGTAGAACCGGGCGCAAGGGATATCGGAAGGCGGGCTCATAGCGTGTCGCTGTGATCGTATGACCAGGTCCCACGGGGCGCGACCCGCGCACCGGATCGATGTCGTGTGTCTCGACAGCGCCCCCTGGTTCGCCGCTTGGGGCCGCACGGCTAACCAAAAGCTAACGAACTTCGCATGAGGAGACGACACGAGACAGCATTCGGGGACGAGAAGACATCGGAACACAGGACAGAACCTGGACGCGACAGGAGTGGATGACACTAGTGGGTACTTGTCCTGGAGGCGGCGACATTCCCGGCTCTACGGACGAGCGCAGAATGTCTGGGGAGACAGCGCCTCACCCGGCGCCACAGACGCTGCACCAGTGCACGCCGGAAATCAGAACGTAGCTAGGGCATTGAAGGGCGACGCAGTGCCACCTTGCAGTTGATAGATGTGGAGGGTGAACATGAACTCCCAGCGCATCAGGCGCTGCGCTTCGTTGGCCGCGTCCTCGAGATAGGCGTTGTCGACCAGTGGCAGCCCCATGTTGACCTGCGTAACCTGATGGATCGGGCGGTTGATCCCGTCAACACCGGATGGTTGAACATCGTTGACGGCATCGCTGGCCAGGAGGGAGACGTCGCGTTCACGCAGCCATGGCAGCACCGACGCATGCAGTCCGGCGCCCCCGCGACCATATGCCCAGGGGCCGTCGGCTTCCCGCTTCGCCCATCGACCGCTGCGAATTAGCAGTGCATCTCCCGCGCCGATCGTGATACCTGAGAACGCCTCCCACGCCTCGAGGTCTTCGGCGTAGATCGGCGCGCTTGGCTCGAGCCATCGAATGCCCTTGAGGAGCGGGAGATCGACCAGGATGCCGCGTGTCACATAGCCTGGACCCATCCGGTCGGCGGCCGACTCGCGACAACCGGCCGCGGTCAGAGTGAAGGGGAACCCGTTGTAACTGACCGCCGGCTCGCCACGTTGCCGGCCGATCGGTCCCTGATAGTGGCACAGTGCATCCATGTGTGAGTTCAAACCGTCGTGGATCGACAACTGGATGACGTCGAGCGCGCCCAGCGGCTCGCCGGTCACGGGATCGATTCGGGCCATACGATGCACGTTCTCGCCAAAACTCCCGGTATCGCTTCCTGACTTCTTGAAGGGGTTGATCTGAAGGGTCACGGTCGTCCCTTCGCGGACGAGCGTGGTCGCCTCCTTGGTCTTCTCTGGCGTGATGAGATTGAGTAATCCCCGCTGGTCGTCCTTACCCCATCGTCCCCAGTTGGAAAGCTCCTGTTCCCACTGTTTGAGCATGTCGAGCGTCACGAGCCGTGAGGGCTCCTGGGTCGAAGGGTGTGGCGTGAAGGTCGGCTCCTGTCCGGCGACCCAGCTACCCGGCATTACCAGGGCGCTAATGAGTCCGGTTACGACGGCGAGTCGCATGCACCGCTGCTGCTGAACCATGAGCCCTCCTCTTGATCTGATGCCCTGCAGTTTAGACCATCACGGCCTGGCTCGGGAGGGCTTTGACGCTCCGATTCGTCAACAGCGGCGCTTGAGCGGTGGGCGCCGCTCCGCTCGGAATACCGAAACCGTCATTTCTGTACGTACGCCCGTTGGGTATGTTGCGAGGGCGGCCGCACCTGGAGCCGGCGTCGTCGAAGGGCGATCACGGGGTGCTCCTTTGCGGCTGAGGTCGGGGGATTGTGGACGGTCGCAACGCAGCGTATGAGAGGATTAGCGCACACAGCCGCCAGGGAGACCCGACTGCACGCTGCTCACTGGATGGGGCTGACTGTCGACCGACGGTTCGTCCAAAAAGGACTATCGTCCCGCGAGAAGAAGGGGCTACCTATGATGGATCGCATGAGACGCAAGATACTCAAGACGGGCGCCGCCGCGACAATGATGGCGGCCGCGCCGCGGGGGGTTACGGTGGCCGGTGGCCAAGGCGGGGCGGCCAGCTCGTTCTACGAGAACGGGTCGGTTCGGATCCACCATGAAGAGGCGGGCGCCGGGTTTCCGTTGCTGGTGATCCCGGGCGGAGGCCTGAATTCGACGATTGCTGGCTTAGGGACGCATCCCTTTAACCCGATGGAGGAGTTGAGCGGCGAGTATCGCTGTATCGCGGCGGACCTGCGCAATGGCAACCGCGGCCAATCATCTGGTCCGCTGGAGATAGATCGGCCGTGGGACGCTCATAGCGATGATCATCTCGGTGTGATGGACCACCTGGGCATCGATAAGTTCATGGTGCTGGGTTTTTGCATCGGCGGCCCCTTTATCTGGAACCTCTTGCGGAGGGCGCCCGATCGGGTGGTCGCGGCCGTGCTCGCGCAGCCGAGTGGGTGGAGTCCCGAGACGCCTACGCTGTTCTATGACAACAACATGCAGGGATGGGGGCCAGACCTGGTCGAGCGGCGACCTGAGATCACGACGGACCTGGTCGACGCGTTCCTGACCAAGATGTATCTCGACAACCAGGATTTCGTCTTCACCGTCACACGCGAATTCGTGCGTCAATGTCAGACACCGGTCTTGATTCTTCCGGACGATGTACCGGCGCATCCGTACGCGGTCGCAATGGAGACCGCAATGCTGGCGCCGAAATCCGAGGTGAGCATGTTCCCGTGGAAGGAGCCCAGGGAGCGGATTCCCCTGGCGGTTCGTCAGATACGGTCCTTTCTCCGGGCGCATCGGCTGGCTTCCGCTTGAATGTCGCGTCAACGCGTCAAGGCCCTCACCGCCCATGCCGATGCGAGAACTCCGTGTCGATACCCACCCGTGGAAGGTCGGGAGCGATCATCGAGCGGACACGGTTGCTCGATGCGACTTGAACCGCGGCGCCTTGTGGTCGACGGCCACGATTCGGCGGAGCCGGGTTGTTTCCATGAGCCTGACTCGTTGATGAGCCATTCTGCCCTAGGGGGGACTCTTGCCTGCGTGGCTCCTGCTCTCAATTGCGATTCTTTGCCTGATACTGGTTCCGGTCACGCCAACCCTGGTCCGAATTAGAATCAGACTTCTGAGGTGGTTGCAGTGGACATGGGCAGTCAAGTTGCTCGAGAGTCACTTCCGGGGCTGGGTCGTGTTCTTTCGGATCGTCCTGTGCGTGGTCGCGGTCATACTGCTTTCTCTCGTTTGGATGCAGTAGACCGTTGACGCCGGCGGATCTCGGTCGTATGGCGTCGCCGGGCGAGGCCGGGTGGCGGTGATATCGCGATAGCGTTGGGTATCGCAGCCACCTACATATTGGTATTCGTCCGAATGAACGGTCCTGTGGCCGAACGCACCCAATGGGGTGGTGGGTGTCTTCATCGATGAAGCGCTCACAGAGCGGGTCGGCCGGGGCCGCCGTGTTTCCCTCCCCCTGCTGCTCGCCATACTGGCGACGACACTGGTCGGGGCGATTGACGCGGGCATCCAGGCGCTCGTGTCTAGCCGCGCGTTCGATCCGTTGGACATGCTGTGTGCCGTTCTCGCGGCCGTGGTGGCGGTTGCGGTGAACGGGGGACTGCTTTGGGCTCGGCGGTTTGCCGTACTCTAGCTCGGTTGCCGCGGGACATAGCGAGGGCCACGACCAGCGATGTAGACGAGAGCCGATTCCGAAATACGGCCCGACAGACGAATGTATCACTGCCGATTGTCGCAGACCTCGATGTCGTCGATGTCTCGCCGTGATTCAACTGGACCCGGTTCGCTATCCTGGTGGACGTGAGCCCTGCGGCAAATGGCCCAGTTTAGAGATTCCCAGGGCATCGGTGGTGGTCGGAGTTCAGCGTTGGAATGCCCCCCTTGCGTGGGGTCATGGGATGCACATCCCTCGGAGAGGAGAGGTCCATCATGGATAGACGATCATTCTTGAAGCTGGCGACTGCCAGCTCGGCGCTCGGGAGCCCTGTCCACGGGGCCAACGCGGAGGGCTACACGAGCGGGACCGTCATCGGCTCGCAGCCCGACCCGGAGAGTGGGTTCGTCTTCTACTCCCCACTCGCGGAGGCATGGTACCGCGCTGGAGAGTACTTCGAGTGGGCCTCGACGACTCCTAACAACGAAGGCCGCCGAGTAAAGGTTTTCTACCGGACCTTTGGGAACCGCGCCAACCCGGCCCTTGTGATACTCCACGGCTATCCTACGTCGAGTTTCGACTTCCGGGAGATGATCCCTTTTCTGGAAGAAGACTACTTCGTGGCCGTTCTCGACTTTCCCGGGTTCGGCTTCTCTGACAAGCCTCAAGACGACTACTCGTACATGCTGGAGGACGACGCGAAGCTTGTCGATCACTTTGTTCGGGAGATCGTAGGACTGTCTCGCTTTCATCTCCTGACCCACGATCGGGGCGGCAGTGTCGGCTTCGCCTTTCTGGGTAATTACCTGGCACGTGAGGAGAAGGCCTACGAGCTCACCTACCACTTCATATCTAACGGTGGGCTCTTTCTTCCTCTCGCCAACCTCAGCCAGGGCCAGTACGACACGCAGCACGCCGTGCGAGGTCCCGAGCGGACCCGGGAGCAGCAGGCTCGGCCTCGGGTGACGCAAGGCACGCCGCAGCAGGTCGCCTACGCTGATATCCAGGCGTTCAACGATGGGATCGGCGCACGTTTGTATGTCGGAAAGTATCTGTTGGAGCGGGCTGTGAACGAGTACCGATGGCTGGACACTCTGCGTGAGAGCCCGGTTCCGACCGCGCTCATTTGGGGCCTGCAGGACACCGTGAACCCACCTCGTATCGGCAATCACATCTGGTACCACTACCTTGACAAGCGAGCGGTGGAGAGCAGCTACTGGGTACTGCCGACGGCGAACCACTACCTGCAACGGGATGAGCCCGAGGAGATGGCCGGGATCGTTCGCACCTGTCTGGAAGTGGGGATTCCTGTCCCCGAGGACGAGAACGCGTTCATGCGTGAGCTTGCTCGGAACAGGACGGCGTCGTCGCCCGTCTACATGGGCCGGTCCATCATCGAGAATGTCTACTTCCCGGGAGCTGTCGCGTACTCGCCGGACGGGTATCGTTTCTGATGCCCGGGGTCTCGGCGGCGCTCTGCCTCACGGACGAGGGACGGCGACGGCTGGGTTTTGACCCGTTTCTTGACGGATTCTCGAATCAGGACCAGATATCGGCATCGGAGAGTTCCCGATCCACGGTGAGCTCTGCCCGTATGGTGGCATCGTTGTCGATCTCACAGTCATGGCGAAACGGGATGTATTTCTTCCCCGACACAAAGAGTCTGTACGCGCCCTGCGGAACCCTGACCTCCGCCACGCCACGTGCGTTTGTGACGGTCTTGTATGGGTGAAGCGCTACTTTGGCTCCTGCCACGGGCGTCTGATTCTCCAGGTCGATGGCGATGATCGTGACAAGGCACTCGGATGTGGGTACGGCTCTGACACCAAAACGGGTCACGCCCTCGGCGTGGGGGATGTCCCGAGCGTCCACCGGAGCCCTGGCTTCCCAGGTGTGGAGCCCCGCTGTGTCGGGGGCCCTCAGCTCCACCTCCACATAGTGGAGCCCGGCTGTGTCGGGCCACGGTTCGCCGCTGGTGGTGGCCGTTGCCCGGCTTTCCCCCTCGTGGTCTCGCACCTCGACCGTCCACCCGTCGGTCGGGCACTCGGCCGAGCACTTGACCCCCAGCTTGACATCGAACGTTTCACCGCATTCGATCGTCGCCGGCACGTCCCACACGACAACCCGCGTGTCATGCGGAGCTACGTCGCTCGTCACCGTGTCGTCTTCGGCCATATGACTTCACCTTTTCGGTCCTCTTGCGCCAACGGATCGACGTTAGCTCGACGGTTCTTCGACGGCGTGGGTGCCGGCGATGTAACCATGGACGTGACCCTTGCCCAGGCCATGCTTGTTGAAGCCCCCTACGGCCTCGCCTCCCGCATAGAGGCCTGGTATGACGTGGCCTTGCATGTCCACCACCTGCTGCCGGCCGTTGACCCGCAGACCGCCGTAGGAATCGTGCCAGATCACCATGATTGAGAGCGCATAGAAGGGCGGTGTCACGATGGGACTCATGGGGGCCTCCTCCTCGCGCTCGAATTCGGGGTCGGCGCCGGCTTCTACGTAACCGTTCCAGGTGGCGACGGTCTCGGTGAGGTAACGCAACGGCCCCCGTTGGAATTCGTTGCGCGCGACGATCGTCTCGGCGAGTTCCTCGATGGTATCGGCTTTGAAGAAGTAGCCATTATCCGACACATAGGGATAGCGAAGCTCCCACTCGTTCCGATCGACTGCATCGCGATCGAAGACCGCCCAGAGCGGCCCCGAGAAGTAGTCCGGCGGCTCTGATCCTTCGTTCAATGCCAGTGCGGCATCGAGGCCGTGGTCGTAGTTGTACATCTCCCGGACCCACTCTTTGCGGCAATTGCGCCAGTCACGGGGTGTGTGTGCGAGCCCGCGCCCGGGAGCGCCACCGTCACCAGGATACGCGCTGGGCCCGGGTCTTCGGGGCAGACGGACCTCGTTGAAAAAACGC
The DNA here is from genome assembly GCA_036336225.1 of Acidobacteriota bacterium. GTDB lineage: Bacteria > Acidobacteriota > Vicinamibacteria > Vicinamibacterales > UBA8438 > JAJEEA01. The sequence goes on from JAYZGM010000198.1 coordinate 6,653, forward strand.
TTCCCGACCTGGTTCACGGCGATGAACTCTTCGAAGCCGGCATTGCCGACATTCAGTCCGGCGGAGCCGCGGAAATCGAATGTTGGGTGACCCGGCATCATGCCCGTGTATGCATCGCGAGTACCGAGCCGCGTCGAGATATGGAACGTGGTGAAATACGAGAGGTTCTGCTGCATCCCGGCAAGGTTGGCGCCTACCCGTAGGCCCGCGATAAGCGCTGATGCGTCCTGACCTCCCGGACCTAGTAGGGCCCGACCACTCGTCGGGAAGGCGGGTTCCCGCAAGGCTGGGTAAAACATGCTGCGGACCTCGGGGTTTCCCGCATGACCGCCACTGGCGAGGATGACGGCCTGCCGAGCCCTGATGTTCACGGTCTCCCGACGCTCGTCTATATTCCCGTTCTGCCAAAGGCTCTGCAGACGCTCGCCGGTCCGGGGATGCTGCCGCGGGGCATAGGTCGCGCGTATCCCTCGCACCCTGCCCGCAAACGGCTCGTTACGCACAATCTCGTCGAAACGGCGATGGAGCATGAACTCGACACCCTTTTCGCGGGCCGAGAACTCCAGCGACCGGGAGAGGGCCGCACCGTTGCTCACGGCGTTTGGTCCAACCGAACGGCTCGCGTTGTTCATCCGCAGCGGCGCGAACGCACTCGAGCGCTCCGGATCGGCGACGCCGGCGTCCTCCGCTGTGATGGTTCCCGCCTTGATGTCCGTCTTGTCGCCCAGCATGAGGAAACACGTTGCCAATCGCGCGCGCGACAATCCCCCGCCGCCATGTGTGCCGCTGACCCTCGAGAACCGAACGTAATTGTCGATCAGGAATTGCCGGGTTGCCGGACAGCTCTCGGCCCAGGCGCGCGCAAGCTCCCGCTCGTTGTACCGGTAGGGGCTTTGCCCCTTAGGGTCGACGACCGACCAGTCGGTGATATCCGTGAAGAGGAGCTCGACGCTATCGTCGAGCTCCTCCGGATTCTCGACGGGATCTACGGTGACGAGCCCCTCGCGGTCACTTTCTCCGTTCAGGTCTCTCTGCTGTACCGGGTCGCCCCCACCGAGTGACATCCGGCCCGCGCTGTGCAGCATCCGACCGCCGAGGTCGAAGTTCTGATCAATCACCAGCACACTGGCTCCCAGATCCCGCGCGCGAATGGCAGCAGTCAGGCCTGCACACCCGCCTCCCGCGATCACCACGTCTGCTTCGTAGTCCCAGGCAGTCTGTTGCGTTTCGGAGATCTGTGCGTGCGCCTCATTCGACCCGAGCAGAGCGCTTGGTGCCAGCCCGGCGGCCACGCCCGTCTTGACGAAGTCTCGCCGGTTCAGGCCCTGCTCGTTCTGGATAGGCGGGTCGATGCTCGGGTCGCCTTTTCTTGCCATGTCTGGTCCTTTCCACGATGGTGGCACCGATGACCATGCTTACCGGTCGGTGACGGCATCCTGCTGAAAACCGGACCTCGCGTTGGCCAACGTAGTCAGCCTCCGAAGGTCGTCGCGCCAGACTACCGTAGCGGCGACCGCGGGGTTCTGGCAAGCGACACGGACTGGAGCCGCCATGTGCGCGGACGTAGAATTGAGCCTGCTCCGACGCCCCATCACGGCACTACAGGTCGGCGTCCGCCTCGGCCATTATGACGTTACTGTCCTCATCGGCGAGGGATCCCGTAGACCAGCCGTCGTTGGAGGAGAGGGAGGACACACGGTGCATCTGACGACTGAACAGCTCGCCACCCTCGAGCGAGAGGGCTGGTTGTACCTGCCGGAAGTGTTCGACCGGCGGGAGACGGAGGCTCTGCTGGCAGACGCCCACCGGGTGTTCGCCCTGGATCGCGCGGAGGTGGTCCGTGAGACGGATCAGAAGACTGCCCGGACGGCATTTGCTGCCCACACCTACAACGACGGATTTCGCCGCGTGGGTCGTCATCCGCGTCTGATCAAGCCGGTGATGCAGATTCTTGGCGGTCCGGTGTACATGCACCAATACAAGGTGAACGCCAAGGCGGCCTTCAATGGTGATGTCTGGCAATGGCATCAGGACTACGGGACGTGGGCCCGCGACGACCTCATGCCGGAGCCACGCGCGATGAACATCGCACTCTTTCTCGACGACGTCACCGAGTTCAATGGTGCCCTGCTGTTCATCCCGCGGAGTCATCAGGCCGGGGTGATCAAGGCGGGCCACGATGTCACCACGACTAGTTATCCGCTGTGGACTATTGACAACCGCACGATTGCTCGACTGGTTGAGGAAGGGGGATTAGTCTCGCCCAAAGGACCGGCGGGGTCGGTGGTGCTGTTTCACAGCAATCTCGTCCACGGGAGCCCCTCGAACATGTCGCCGTTCGACCGGACCATCGTGTACCTCAGCCTCTGTCATGTGGATAACCACATTCGACAGTTCAAGCGTCCGGCGTGGATCGCGCATCGCGACTTCACACCGATCGATCCGTTACCGGACGACTGTTTACGGACACGCACGGACGAGGATGCCCAGACATGAATCTCTATGGCCTGTTGCAGCGGGCCGAGGCGGAGTCGAGTCCGGTGCGGGTGGGGCTGATTGGCGCGGGCAAGTTCGGTTCGATGTTCCTGGCGCAAGCGGCGCGTACGCCGGGCCTACACGTGGTTGGGGTCGCGGACCTGGATCTGCAGCGTGCAAGGGAGACGCTGGATCGAGTGGGTTGGCCGCCGGAGCAATGTGGGGCGCCCGACCTGGAAACCGCCCGTGACCGAGGGACCACGTGTGTCACCGACGATGGCACGGCCCTGATCGCGCTTGCTGGACTCCAGGTGATCGTGGAGGCCACGGGGAACCCAACCGCTGGGATTCGCCATGCGCGGTTGGCGTTCGAGCACGGGTGTCACGTGGTCATGGTGAACGTCGAAGCAGACGCCTTGGTCGGTCCTTGGCTGGCCCGCCAAGCCGCCGACGCTGGCGTGGTCTATTCGCTTGCCTACGGTGATCAACCGGCCCTCATTTGCGAAATGGTGGATTGGGCCAGGGCGGCCGGGTTCGAGGTGATTGCAGCCGGGAAAGGCACCAAGTATCTGCCCATCTACCATGCGTCGACACCAGATACCGTGTGGACCCACTACGGACTCACGGCTGAGCAAGCGGCAGCTGGGGGCATGAACCCACAGATGTTCAACTCGTTTCTCGATGGCACCAAGTCGGCGATCGAGATGGCGGCGGTCGCCAACGCGACTGGTCTTGCCGCGGGATCCGGTGGCCTCAAGTTCCCTCCCTGCGAGGTCGATCGGCTCCCCCAGATCCTGAAACCCCGCGAGGTCGGGGGGCAGCTCGAGATCCGTGGACAGGTGGAGGTGGTCTCCAGCCTGACGCGAGACGGGGCACCCCTCCCACGCGATCTTCGATGGGGTGTCTTCGCCGTCTTTCTGGCGCCGGACGAGTATATTCGCCGCTGCTTCCGCGAGTATGGCTTGACGACTGACGACACTGGCTGGTACGCCGCCATGTACAAGCCGTTCCACCTGATCGGACTCGAGCTCGGGATCTCAGTGGCCAGTGTCGCCCTGCGGCGGGAACCGACCGGCCAGCCGGTGGCGTGGCAGGCGGACGTCGTCGCGGTCGCCAAGCGCGATCTCGTATCGGGCGAGCGGCTCGATGGCGAAGGGGGCTATACGGTGTGGGGTCGTCTCCTGCCGGCGGGCGAGTCGCTGAGCCGCAGGGCGCTCCCCCTGGGACTTGCCCACGGCGTTCGCATGCGTCGCGCGGTTCGAGCGGGACACATCGTCAAAGTCGGCGATGTGCTCATCGACGGGACAAGCGAAATCGTACGCGTTCGCCGGATGATGGAGGCAACTACTCGACCTGGGATTTCGGGCGGGGCGCCGTCGTGGTCAAAGACCGTTGCCCAATCACAGCCCCGCACCGAATGACCGGGCCAACTCCTAGCAAACGCAAGCTCTAGTTCCTGGCAAGAGCCCCGCTGCATGCGACGGACGTATGTGCCGGCGAGCGTGCCAGCCCGCGATGTCCCCAGGTCTGTCACCTGCGAAGTAGCTGAGCGCGTGTCTTTAAGAGCGTGGATAGCCTACGGTCGCCAGGACTCGCAGATGCCGATGGTCTGGGGTGCGCCACGGTTCGAGGACGGCGCGCACGTCGATGGATTCGTGCTCCCGGGGGAACCGTCACGGGGGGTCGTCCTCTTGCAAGGCGCCATGATTGTCACCGGTCACCCTGAAGACATCGAGCAGAGGGCCAATCGTGACGTCTGATATGCGAGGTCGCATCTCAGCGCCGGTTTTAGGGCGCCGCCTGCGGTAAGCGGTTGAGCGCTCCGTGCGGTCCTGGCCAGGCATTTGCACCAGATACGGGCACCCAGATCGTCGCCATGGGCCATCAGCACGCGAAAGGTGTAGACGACAATGAGCGGTATCGCCGTCGAAATGAGCGTGGACGGGTGATGCGTCGGGGCAGAACCGCCGCAATCGCGAATAGCAGTGCGACCGCGTACCAGAGAGTTCGAGCCGGAACGCCGGAGGGACAACACCGACCCGGGCGAGAAGAAACGTGGTCGCCGGCAGCGGACACGTCAGGCCAACGAGGAGCCGCAGGTCTGCGTAGAGCCAGTATGCTACCCACAGACCGGGAGCGTAGCCGTCTGGGGCAAAACGAAACAGAAACTGGTCGCTCCACCGAAACATTACGACATGCGAGAGCCGTGCGTCGCTCAGGAAGCCGCCCCGTCGACGAATGCGAAGCACACGGCGAGCCATCTCTTGTGGCCGGTGGCTCCGGAGAACGCGAGCGCCAGTTGGTAGAAGAGCACCGGCGTCGCACGGACAAAGCCCGCAAGAACAGCGACACTCGCCGGTTCCGTGACCCCGGCCCTGATTGCCGGACGCCTTGACATCTGCTGAATGCGAGAGACGGGCCTATGACACGCTTTGACTGGTTACCGCTTGCACTGCTCTCCTTGCTCCTGTCCTGCTCCGGAAGCGTTGACCCTGACCCACCCCATGTCCAGGGCGTGCGCGTCGACGTCGTCGAGGGGACCATCCCTGACATACAGCGGGCGATGCAAGAGGGCCGGGTCACCGCCCGTGAGCTCATCGAGGCGCACTTGCTGCGGATCGCGTTGTACGAAGAGCGCATCAATGCCGCCATCGCGGTCAACGCTGACGCCCTGGCCACGGCGGACCGCCTGGACCGGGAACGGGCCGAGGGTAGAGTGCGGGGGCCCCTGCACGGAATCGCGGTCGCTCTAAAGGACAACATTCAGACGACCGACATGGCGACGACGG
>JAYZGM010000199.1:0-5296 GCA_036336225.1 Acidobacteriota bacterium
CATCAACAGCAAGAACGGCACTTCTTTTGTGATAAGTCCGAACATCAACGCCAGACCGGACGGATCCTGCACGATGAGCAGGTCCGGCGGGCGGTCCCACCCCGTTGCCCAAGGCGAAAAGATTCGGACAAGCCATCCCGACGGCGCGATGAGAAATGCGACCCCGAACGCGGCGGCCACGTGAGGCACAGCGAGTACGGGGGACAGGGCGTGTTCGACCGTGCGGAAGACCCGGGTGCCCTGCCAACCGGCGCAGACGAGGCTCACCAGCGCGAGGGAGACCAGTGTGGCTCCCACCCCGGTCGTCAAGCTGAGCGTCACGGCCGGGACAAGTCCGGGCCACGCCAGCAGCGCGGCAAACGCGGTCAGCCCTGGCCGTTCACCACCGAGCGCGGGAAGCCAACCAAACGCCGGCGCCACGGTGCCGGCGAGACCCGCCACCACCGGGCCTAACATCAGCACGAACGTCAGCCGCGGGGCCCAGAGCAACACGGACGCCGGCTACCGCGCCACACCAAAGCGGGCAACCCACTCTTGTTCGAGACGGGTAACCCAGCTGGGATGCGGTTCGGGGAGAGACGCACCGAGCTCGAGGAAGCCGAGCGCGCGGTGTGGGGAAGAGTTGTTGAACCGCGCCCGATCACCGGGCGGCAGTTTGTGGAGCGCTAACACCGTGTCGCTTCCCCAGACCAGAGGATCTTGTTTGTGAGCCTGGGCGGTGGGCGACAAGAGGAAGTTGGCCACGACCATGGCGGCGGCCTTGGCGCGGGCGTTGTACGGAATGGCGACAAAACTCGCATTGGAGATGCTTCCGGTGTCCGGCACGTAGGCTCGCACCGTATCCGGCAGCTCGTAGTTGGCGATGGCCGACGGCACCTCGTTCGGATTGAAACTGATCGCCAGATCGATCTCGCTGTCAGCCATGAGCTGGTTCTGGCGGGGGCCACTCTGGGGGTAGGCCGCTCCGCGGCGCCAGAGGTTTGGGGTCAGCTCGACGAGAAACTCCCAGAGGGGGCGGGTGACGTCGTCGTAAGTGGCGTCGTCCACTGGTGAGAGCACGACGTTCGGGTCGAGCGTGAGCTCGTAGAGCACCTGCTTGAGAAACGTCGACCCGAGGAAGTCGGGTGGTTGCGGGTAGGTGAAGCGTCCTGGGTGCTGTCGTGTCCAGATGAGTAGCTCTGGCATGGTGCGGGGGGGCATGGTGACCCGACTCGCATCGTAGTAGAACACCATCTTGGCCAGACCGAACGCGGCTTCGAAGCCGTCGGTTGGCACGGTGAAGTCGGACGTAACAGCCGGGATGGTCTCCACGTCGACATACCGCCAGTTCGGGATCGACTCGGCCCACGGACCAAACAGGAGTCCCTCGGTTTTCATCGCCGTAAAGTTCTCACCGTTGAGCCACAACAGGTCGACGGCTCCGGCCGTGTCCCGGCCGGCGCTCTTCTCGGCAAGTACCCGACTGACGGCGTCAGCCGTATCGGCGAGCTTAACGTGTTCCACGTTCACTTCGAACCGTTGTCGGACCTCGCGCCCGACCCACTGGATGTAGTCGTTGATGCGGGAGGAGCCGGCCCAGGCATGCCAGTACACCGTCTGGCCACGTGCCTCGTGAAGCACCGTGTCCCACTCGGCTGGGTCCTGGGCCGTGTGTGGCGCCGCAGCGACTACGACGAGGAGCGCGAATGTGAGCCAACACCGGGTCATGTGGTCCTCGCGGACGCCGAGCGTCGCCGGCCGGCACGCCGGCTGGTCCGAAGCTCGTCAATCACGAATCCGAGTACCTCGGTATGAAATCGGTCGCACCCGATGCACAGATTTTGATAGGGCTGGCCGTTTGGCGAGGTTGTCCGTGACGCGGCAAGAAATTGTGCGACGTCCCATCCGTGGGCCACGCCCATTCGCTCTGGGTGTCCCATCGCCAGTGCCTCGAAGGCCGGGTGACCGACCAGACTATCGAGAATATCCTCCAGGGGTTCTTCCTGAAGATTCCCGAGTGGCTTTGCGGTCTTCAAACAACATGGAAAAATGTCGCCATTCGGATCGATTGATACTTCCGATCCTGAGTACCCCTTCCGCAGAAAGTTGAGTCCGCCTGACCACGCGTTGCAAAAATTATCCTCGATGGTCGCGGTCGACAACGAGTTCTCCCAGGCGCGTCCCCGGGGCCAGATTCTACCGATCCACGTATCCTCGGTTGCCCCAAAGAACGAGTAGTACCGATGGGCCGCTTCCTGTTGCGACCAGTCTCGTTGACCGGCCGTATGGGCGCTGTCACGGAGCCCGGCGGTTTCGAACATCTGTCTGAGCCGGTCGATCAAGGGGGCTCGTCTGTCGCTCTCCATTCCGACGTGAAAGTCGTCCATACCCGCGCAGGAAATCATCCAGACACCGTGCGCCAGCAGCTCCTCGACGATCTGGGGGGTGACCAAATCACCCGTCGTTTGGACGATGACCCGCACGCCTTGCGCCTCGTATCGGTCCCGAATCGCATCGAGCGTCGGGTAGAGCACTTCCTCGCGTACCGGGTCAACCAGCACCTCACCACCCGCCAGGATGATACGACCTGGACGTCGTTCGAATCCGTCGCTCGTGGTCTCCGATGGCGCCGCGAGATCAAGATACGTGAAGTCTTCCGGCAAGTGATTGATGATACGGGGGAATGCGGATTTCGCCTCGTCCACGATGCTTGCCAGGGCGTCGTGGCCATAGGGGCGGAAGCGTGTTTCGTAGCAGTGGGCGCACTTACGATGACACGCCCAGCACAGCACGTAGTAGATGCTCTCCACGGGTCGCCAGTCTCGATATCAGTCAGTCGCGGCTGAAGGATTCACCTCACGCGCGCGTCTCGTGAAATGAGATTGCGTCTCAATATCAAAAAGGTTACGATGCCTCGTAATGAGTTGCGAGTCGAACCGACGCGGGCAAGAGATTGTCTGTGCGTGTCTGCAAATTACCGAGCAGCAGCTGCGGGTGGCTGTCGCGCGGCGTGACATCTGCAGCCTTCGGGAGCTACGTAAGCTGACGGGTGCTGGCGATGGGTGTACGGCCTGTCATCGCGCACTACAGCGTTTTTTTGTGCCATCTTCGCCGCGTCCACTCGACACCCCTCTTGCCGTGTCCCCACATTCCTCCGTTACGGCGCTCACAACGTAAACGCATAACGTCTTCCCTTCGTCGGGCGCTCATGTCGCCGCCGCGGGCTCGATGTTATTCGTGCCCACCAAGTTGATCGGCCAGATAGTTCTCGAGCCCCACGCTCTTGATCCGGGAGAGCTGCGTTTCGAGCCAATCCACGTGGCCCTCTGACTCGGCGAGGATCGGGGCAAGCTTCTCTCGGGTGCCGTTGTCCTTGACCTCCGCACACAGATCGATCGCACGGTTGTAATGCTCGACACCGGCGAGTTCGAGTTTGAGATCGTTCTCAAATTGGTCCCTCACATCGCTGCCCACCCGGATGACGTCGTAACGCGCAATCTCCGGTATGCCTTCGAGAAAGAGGATTCGCTCGATGATCTGCTCGGCGTGTCGCATTTCGCCAATCGACTCGGCGCGGTGTTTCTGCGCCAGTATCTCAAAACCCCAGTCCTCGCACATCTTGGATTGGCAGAAGTACTGGTTGATGGCGGTCAGTTCGATCGTCAGCGCCTCGTTCAGCGCGTTGATAACCTCGGTCTTTCCTTGCATCTACGTCACTCCTCTGGTGTGCCGTGAATCCGCTGGGGGGGTCCCCACGGTCCCTGTCGCTCGGGCGCTGGTCCGCGTCTACTATGTGCATCTTATCGGGCTCTTGGCGACATCGTGTCTCGTGCGCGCCGGCGACGGCTGAGCCAGGAAGGAAATGGAGGCGGTGCAGTGGGAACACGTTGACCTGGTGGCAACCGAGCGTTCACTGCGGACGGCCACCACCGAGGATGGTGTCGAGGCGGTCACGTTCCGGTTTCTGCCGCGTTCTACGGTCGAATGATCCCGGTGTTGTCCTGGATGGTGATCGTCGTCCCGTAAGGAGCGGAAAGCTCCTGCAGGCGAGTCAGAATGCGGTGAGCCGTTTCCGGCGGTGCGATCTGCGGAATCCCGCGGTGCGCCATTCGTCTGGCGGCATAACGGAGCTCGATCGGATGCAGCCGGATCTCTGCAAGCGAGCCGGCACGGAACTCGCTTACGGCGACAAAGCTCTCGAATTTCACCGGGAACGGGCACCCGTCGCAGTCGTCGCGTTGGAGCTCGCCAAGACCTGAGAGGCCATCGACATCGCGCTGGCGCACAAACTCACCCAGACCGTAGAAGATTGGCCGGCCGTGGTACACCTCGATGCCCCGCACGACATGCACCCCGGTTCCCTGGAACGCGTCGGCCCCCGCGTCGATGGCCGCGCGGGCGAAGTCCTCGAGATAGTTGGCGACGCTGGGGTTGGTGTCGAGATGCTCGGCCTCTGGGATCCCCGGTCCCCGATAGCCGCCACTCGCATCGCGAAAGTGATGTGAATGGAGCGCGACCGTCAGAAAATCTGACCGCATCTTGCCTTCACGGACCGCCGCCAGCAGGTCGCGTCGGTCGCGCGGATTCATTTCAAACCAATAGAACGGCTCGATGACCTCTGGGGCGGCCTTGCGAAACTGTTCGCCGAGGAGCTGGATATGAGATTCGGTATTGGCCCCGCGCGCATAGAACCCGGTGCCGTTGGGGAAGAGGTTCCGCAAGGTGCTGACGGCGCGCCACGCGGTGGCCGGGATCATGAAGAACCGGGTGACATCGAGTGTGCTGTAGCCACCCACGCCGGGCCACTCACCGCGACCCGGCTGGGCCGGAAGTGTCTCGGTGGCGGTGGTGGCCACCATACCGACCCGCCCTCGGGGGGAAGTGTAGAAGCGAGCGGCTCGCGCCGCGCCGTAGGTGTTGCCCACACCGGCGTGTTGCACGCCCACGCGGTCGAGATGGGCACTGGTCTCGGCCAGGCCCTCGCGCCCAAAGTCGTTGCCATGATTGTTTGGTCGGGCCACCAGATCGAAGCCCATGTCCCGGATGCTGTCGGCGGCGCCCGGTTCGGCGCCGTGACCGCCGATCCGTGACCCCGTGAACGCTCGGCCGTCGACGATGATGCCCTCGAGATTACCGGTCGCCACGTCGGCGTCCCGCAATAGATCAACCACGCCCGCAAACGAGGGGTCTCTCATCATGTGCCCCAAGTCGTGGGCGTAGATGAGGTCCCCGACCGTGGCGATGGTGAACCCGTCTGCCACCGATGTCGATAGCTCAGGATCGGGCTGCACGAATGTCACCGCCGTCGCCCATGTAC
>JAYZGM010000200.1:0-16797 GCA_036336225.1 Acidobacteriota bacterium
GGTTCAACGCCCCCCCTGGCAACCGATGGTGAAAACCCGCGTCGCACCGACAGCGGCACCGAGCCGGGCTGGCAAGACGCGACGAGGGAGTACATTGGGCATGTTCGACCGAGAAGCAACGCCGTCCAGGCGGGAGGCCGTGCCGCTCGACTGCCGCGGGGCTCGTACCACCGACTGCTATGTCTAACGACCACACAGGTAATCTCACTCTGTACATTCTGGGCGCCATCATCGCCGCGGTGGCGTTGGCACTCATCAGCCCCGAGCTGGCCGTCTCGTTCGAGGTCGGTGGCGAGATCTTTCTGCGGCTGCTCACCATGATGGTCGTTCCCCTGGTCATGGCCAGTGTGATGAGCGGCATCATCGGGTTGGGCGACGTGCGCAAGCTCGGACGTCCTGGTGGGACGGCGGTCGCCTACTACCTGACCACCACGGTGCTGGCCGTACTCGTCGGTCTCATCATGGTGAATCTGATACAGCCCGGCGTCGGCGCCGTCGACGAGGCCACGCTGGAGGAAATGGTGGCTGCGGGTGAAAACATCGCGGCCGAACAGCGCGACACCTCACTCGCGGGCATTCTGCGGAATTTGGTACTCACGCTGTTCACCGACAACCTCATCGCCGCCGCGGCGGAGACCAATCTACTAGCACTCATCGTCTTCTCGATCATCTTTGCAGGACTGTTGACGACTATGGGTACGCGGGTCACCGCAATCTGCCAGATGATCGTGCAGGTCAACGACGCGCTGCTGTCATTCATCCTGTTGCTCATGCGGCTGGCCCCGCTGGGGATCTTCTGTCTCGTGACGGCAAGATTCGCCGAAGCCCAGCTGGAAGGTAATCTCGCCGAGGTCGTACGCCAAACGGGTGCCTACTTCTTTACCGTGCTGGCCGGTCTGACCATCCACGCGCTCGTCACCCTCCCGGCCATCCTCTGGATCTTCACGAGACGCAATCCGTTTCGCTTCATGTATCAGATGTCGCAGGCGTTGTTGACGGCGTTCTCAACCGCCAGCTCGACCGCCACACTCCCGGTCAGTATGGAATGTGCGGTTACCAAGGCGGGTGTGTCCAAACAGTCGACGGAATTCGTGCTGCCGCTCGGCGCCACCATCAACATGGACGGCACGGCGCTCTATGAAGCGGGAGCCGCGATCTTCATTGCCCAGGCGATCGGCTTCGAGCTAGGCATCACCCAACAGGTGGTCGTGGCGGTGACCGCAACCCTCGCCGCCATCGGCGCGGCCGGTATCCCGGAAGCCGGATTGGTGACGTTGATCATCGTGCTCAACGCCGTAGGGCTCCCGGCCGAGTATGTGGGATTAATCCTCAGCGTGGACTGGCTCTTGGACCGTTTCCGCACCACGGTCAACGCATTTGGTGATTCGATCGGGGCGGCCGTCGTCGAGAAGACGTTTCCGTAGTCGGGCTACGGCAACGCTTCGTCGGGAAGGGCGAACGCGGTCAAGGTCGTCCCAGACGGAATCAGCACGTGCTGTTTGCCGTCGAGCATATGGGTCATGGGTGCGGCGCCCCAGATGGGCGAACCAGTAGGGTAGTACCAGAGACTCTCACCGGTGTCGGCGTCGAACGCGATGAAGTTACCCTGATGGTCACCGGTGAAGACGACGCCTGAGGCGGTCGACAGTACTCCGGCCATCGACGGGGTTGGATACCGGAACTCCCAGCGGCGTTCTCCGGTCGTGACGTCAAGCGCCCGCAGCGCTCCGTAGGCCTGGTCTCGATCGACCCACACAGTGCCACCCGACGAGCTCTGTCCTGGCACGATCTCCGGGCGTTCGGGAATAAACGTCGCGCAGGTCTCGCGCGCACTCACGAAGAAGAGTCCACGCACCGGGTCGAATGACGGTGGCATGAAGTTCGTGCCGCCCCAATAGTCAGGCAAACATCCCTGGCTGCCATCATTCAACACGATCGGCCGACCGTCGGCGCCGATTTCTCGAGCCCAGGTCGTATCGGTGAATGGCGTCCCGAGCAGAAACTCTCCAGTTTCCCGATCGAGCACGTAGAAGAACCCGTTCCGGTTGGCCACCATCACCACTTTGCGGGGTTGGCCGTTCCACAGAATGTCCCCCTGGACCGGGACATGATTGGAGTCCCAGTCGTTCACGTCATGTGGCGTGAACTGGTAGTGCCACCGTAACCGACCCGTATCGGCATCGAGAGCCACGATGGACGCGGTGTAGAGATTGTCACCCAATCGATCGTCCCCGAAGTAGTCGGGATTGGGATTCCCTGTGCCCCAGTAGAGGAGATTCAGCTCTGGGTCGTAGCTCCCAGTCATCCACGTCCCACCCCCGCCACGTTCGCGAACCCCGGTAAAGGGCCAGGTGTCGCCACCCGGCTCGTCCGGTGACGGGATCGTGTAGAAACGCCAGTGGCGGTCACCGGTCGCGGGGTCGTAAGCATCCACAAACCCCTTCGTCGGATACTCTCCACCGGAGATGCCAACAACGACTTTGTCGTCGATCACGAGCGGGGCCATGGTCGCCGCGTAGCCGATCTGATAGTCGGCCAGCTCAACCTCCCAGAGAACGGCTCCGCTCGCCCGGTCGAGCGAGAGCAGGTGGGCGTCGAGCGTCACCATAAACAGCTGGTTTCCAAACATGCCGAACCCACGGTTCACCGGTGCACTCCGACCATAGGTCAGGTCGTCCGGCAGATCGCGCCGATACTCCCAAAAAGGTCGGCCGGTGCGGGCGTCCAGCGCCCACGCCAAATTGTTCGAACCGGTCACGTAAAGCACCCCGTCCCACACGAGGGGTGTGGTCTCGAATCCGCGTCCCCGCGTCATGGTGCCTGTTTGGAAGGTCCACTGGGCCGCCAGTCGACCCGCGTTGTCGGGTGCGATCTGCGTCAGGGGACTATGACGCTGTCCGGTGTAGTCGCCGGAAAAGGTGGGCCACCGAGTGGGTTCCGTGTGCCCTTCGAGGAGTTGCTCGAAGGTGGGACCCTCCGGCTCAGCACCGGGTTGGGCCTCGGCGTTCGTCGCCAGTACACCGACTATCGTGGCCACCGCGATCTGACCCGGCACCCCCCTCACGTTCTCGAACAGACGCATCGCGGCCACCCTCCCGACGATGAATTTTCGATCCGGCGTACGGAGCCCGCACCCTTACTGGATGTCAGCATTCGTCGCCGCTGCCAGGTAACGAAACAAGTCATCGAGATCCCTGTCACTGAGCCGATCCGTGTCGAACACGGGCATCAGCGACAGAGCCACATCTTCCACCTCAGACAGATCGGCTCGCAGAAAGCCCTGAAGCCGCTCGCTGGTGTCGACCACTTGGAGAGAGAACACATCCTCCCGTTTCTTGACGCCCGTGATCTCGACACCGTCGCGGGTGATGAGCCGGACCGTGCGATACCCCACGGCCACGGTTTCACTCGGGTCCCGGAGCGCCTGGGTCAGACTCGCACGTGACCGGACACGGGTGATCCGGGACAGATCTGGTCCGAGTCCCCGTCCCTGGCCACCCACCCGATGACAGCGTGCGCAGTTGGTCTGATAGACGGTACCCCCGCGCTCGACATCTCCCGTGGCAAACTCATCGGGAGAAACCGTCCCGATACTCTTGAGGTAGGCGACAATCGCCCAGACCTCGTCGGTAGGCGCATCGGTCGACGGCATGATGCTGCCAGTCACACCGGCTCGGATCGTGCGGAACACGCGCCCGTCCCCGGGCGCGGTCGCCCAGAGTGTGGTGAGATCGGGACCGCTGATGCCGGTGGCGTCGCCCCCATGACATTCGGCACATCGATTGGCAAATAAGGCTCGACCCGCGCGGATAGCGGCCGGGCTCCCCTCATGCGGATTCGCCGCACGGTCGGCCACCTGCGCGGTCGCACCCGTGGCGCCCAAAAGCAGAGGGAACACACAGACAAGCGATCTCGTAATGTCACTCATGGATACGGCGGCCACGGTATCGCATACCGCGGAGATAGTTCAATGTCGAGGCGGTTGACCACATCCGTCGCCGATCCGTTCAATGGGGAACGGACATGCCCCCATACGTAACGACCGCGACCGTCGGCACCTTCGTGTCGGTGATACACTTCATGGAGCAGTGCCCCGCGCGTACCAGCGCCTCCAATTGCTCTTTCCTCCACTGAGAAAACGAACCGGTCACCGCAACTGGCCATCCAACAGCTGCCTGTTGCTCCACACGACCATGACATGGCCCCTATGGGCTCGACGCGACCGGCCGTTTTTTGGCCCCCTCGGTCGGCGAGCAATGGGTCGAGACGATAGACGAATACAACGAGCACGTGCGATACATGGACGTCATGATCGGGAAGATCACACGCTAGTTGATGGAAGCCGACAAATACCAGGACACGCTACTCATCGTGACATCCGACCATGGCTGGCAAGAGGATCCGGATTGGCCGCACGGCAAAGGTCAGGACCTCGAGGTCCCCTTGGTCATCAGATGGCCGGAGCCAACGACACCCTCCGACGTGGACACCGGTAAGGGCCGACGCGTTGGGTGCGGATTATCGAACTCGCCGATGACGGCGCCGACGTGGACACGGTGGCCGCGACGTTCGACGGCTCAAAATGAATTCGGCGCTCACTCGTTGTTACTTTCTCGCATCGCCCGCTCCGCCGTTAGACGCTCGTAATCTTCCTCGTCCAAGTAAGTGACGTCGACCCAGGCGAATCCCATCTCGTCGACCGTACGGTCGCCGTAGCCAACCCACTGCTCCGGATCGGGGTTATTCCGATTACCGGCCGTATTGTCGTGCCAGGCCGTCACCTTCACGATCGTACCTTTTGGTAGAACCGGCGCCACCGCTTCGTCGTAGACATAGTTCACGTGCCAGTTCCACTGAAAGTTGTCGACCAAACTCAACAACTCCTGTCGCCCATCCGGATAGATCGCCTCGATGGACATCGCCTTGCCGCGCATATGCATGTGAGGCTGAAAATTCTCGAAACGGGCCGGGGCGCGCAGGACGGTAAACCCCTCAGTGGTCGACAGCTGCCCGGGACGGATGTCGATCTCACCGCTGCGGCCACCAAACCCGGTCAGGATAGTGCGGTATCTCGGCTCCTGCCCCTTCGGGTAGAAGTAGACGCCCATCTCGACAACATCGTCGCGGACCTCCTCACCGACGGCGTGGTAGTGCACCTCCCAGCGGATACGTGAGCCGGGGAGCATGAGCTTCCCTGCATCGTCTGGAAAGATTTCGCCGACCTTGCCGATCGCCCACTCCATGAAGAGACCAGGATCGGGCTGCTCACCATCACTAACCTCGAAGCTGCTGGCCAGGCCCGTCAACCCCTCTTCAGGCTGAACCAAGCTCGCCAGCACGTGGTGAACGACCTTGCGTCCTGACGGAAACGAAGGCCTGATCTCAATGGCCTTGACCCACCGTGGCTCCGTCACGCCGGTGTCGATCGTGGGTCGCCACCATTTGTCCTGCCCATCGGCCGGCATCGTGAACGGATCGGTCCGGATCACCAGATCCGGCGCCCCGAACCGCTCTTCGAGCTGCCAGGCGGTAGGGTCCGGCCAGTCGATCGGCGCCGGGAGGTCGGCGGTGTCACCAAAAAGCGCCCCGGCATCGACCCACTGAACCAGCGTGTCGATCTGTGCATCAGTCAACGACCGATCGTTCTTGAATCGCTTGATACCGATGTTCTTGGCGATGTGCCATGGGGGCATCTCTCGAGCCAAGACCTTCTGCCGGATGGAGCGCGCCCAGGGGCGTGTGTCCTGGTAGGTCAACAACGACATTGGGGCAATCGAATCCGGTTGATGACAGACCTGACACTTCTGCTGCAGAATCGGCACCACGTCTCGTGCAAACGTGACCTCGTCTGCGTCTTGCGCAACGGCGGCACCCGGGACCACCAGCCATGCAACCATCCCCACGACGAGACGTGCTCTCCACCAGTGTTCACTCATGGTGTGCTCCTTCGGTCGCGAGTGTCCCTTACTCGGTGACGCGCACATTCACGTAGCCGTTAGTCCAACAGCACTGGGCATGCCCCGCATGCTCAACCCCGGAATAGTCATGCACCGCCACCCGGAGCACATAGTCGCCGGGTATGTCGAACGTCACGGTTGTGTGTGTCGTCCCACTCGCGTCTGAAATGGACAACATCGTCTCGTCGAAACGGACCGCGCCCGGTCCCTGATGCAGGATCCAGGTGGTCGTCATTACCGGACGGTCGGGTGGCCCGTAGGGGATGTCGGTGGGCCGTCTGACAAGGTCATCGCGTCCGATCACCGAGAGCCCGAGCGGGACTCCAACCGACGTCTGCTTTCCAGTCGTCAGCCCCGTGGGCCCGCGCCCCTCCGGCCCACCAGGCTTGAACCGGATCGCCGGGGGCTCGTTGCCAGATGCCGGATCGTGCAACGCGTCGATGAGCCAGTCGTTGTGCAGATGCCCGGGAATGGCAAACGTTTCGCCATTCGAGCTCAGGGTCCAAACCACCCGTTGGCCACCAAAATCGGCCGGCACCGTGACGGTGAACACGCCCCAGTGTCGGCCGGGAAGAAAATGCGTCGGTTGTCCCTGGTTCGCGCTCCCTGGTGCGACGAAGTTCGCCGGCCCGACCGGCACATCGAGCGTCTCCTCGAGATTGCGGTTGAAGTAGCCGAACGCCAGCGTGAAGGTGCCGTCGTCGTTCGGATACCACCCCTCATAGGCCGGTGTCGCCGACTGTCCCGTCTCGCGGAACGGATCGAGCGGAAGTTGGCCCGCGAAGGGCCTCACCTGGCCACCGACCAGGACCAGGACACCCACGGTCAGGATGCCGATTCGCATCGCTCCCTCCTGTTGTCAAAAACCTAGGCGTTCGGCAACGGCGGCATCCGTGGCCCGGGAGTCGTAAACGTCATCTCGGTAATCGCCTTGACGCTCCGATTCCCATAACGGAACGGAACGACCAGTCGGAGCGGCGCTCCGTGCGCCGGCGGAATCGGCTCGTCGTTCATCAGCCACGCCAGCATGACCTGTGGGTGCCGCAGGGTGTTCATCGATTCATCCGCGTAGAACCGATCCGACGCCACAAAACGGCAGTAGTGCACACCCGGAATAAGCCCCAGCATGTCGGCAAAGTCGCTGAATCGGACCCCGGTCCACTTCACGATACCGCGGGGGTTCGGGGCGCCACACTGGAGCAGAAACGTCCCGGAGACGCGGGGCAACGCTTCTAGATCCGAGAAACGGAGTGTCCCGCTCAAACGCCCCATCCCGCGTGTATCCACCCGTACCTGCATCTGCCGATAGTCGTAGTTGATCTCCGGGGTCTGGCGGCCTTGGGTTCGCCACATATACGGCTCGGTGATGGAGCCGGCCGCGCTTTCCGGATGCTCGGGCGCCGACCCGTCAGCGTTGAGCGGCAACTCGGCCGGAAATCCCTCACGTAACGGTCGTTCGACGAGACTATCTGGCCAGTCATCCTGGGCCTGCCCCGCGGCAACCGTCCGTGGCTTTAGCGCTCCGAGTGACAATCCGGCCAAGGTCGAGCCCGAGATCGCGATTGCCTGACGTCGAGATATGGTCATTGGTCCTCCTTACGTGGGGCTCCGTCGCTCCTCACGGCACCGCGAACGTCACCAACGTATCGGTGGCCGCCACACTGACATATTGCTTCCCGTCTGTACCCAGATAGGTCATCGGGTTGGCGTTTCCGGAACGTGGCAGCCGCGCGGTCCACACCAGACGGCCGGTGGCCGACTCGAACGCGCGGAGACGGCTGTCATCCGTCCCGGCGACAAATGCCAGCCCGCTGGCGGTCGTGATCGCACCCGCCCGAATGGGACGACCGGTCGTCTGTCTTCCCTCGGGGAGCTGGTCGGTGACCCCAAGGGTCTCCTGCCACACGACATCTCCGGTTGCGGCGTCCACCGCGGTCAGTCGACCCCACGGTGGCCGGTGACACGGCATGATCTGGTCGTTGAGCTGGACCGTGAAGCTGGCCGGTCGCTGTGCGCCTTTCCGATACGGCACCGGATGGTCGGAGGGCGCAGCCTCGACAAACCCGAGCGCCGCGAGGTCCTGCGTCCCAATGAGGAGATACCCGGTAGCCGGGTCCACGGACACTCCACCCCAATTGGCTCCACCCACGCCACCGGGAAACGAAATCGTCGTTCGTAAGGGCGCTCCCGGCGACCGAAAGACCCACGGGGTAAAAGGACCTGCGTTGTAGAGCGCGCCCAGAGTCCCCACCAGGTCTCGACAGGCGGCAGCATGTTCCGGCGAGGTGTCTTCTCCGGTCACGAGGTCATTCGGCTCATAGACGAGCTTCGACAATCCGACCGGCTTTACGGGAATGGGCTGAGTCGGCGCTGTCGCTTCGCCGGGAACATCACTCGCGGCCACCGGACGCTCCTCGACACCGTAAATCGGCTCGCCGGTCTCGCGATGGAGAATATAGAGATACCCGGACTTGGTCGTCACCCCAAGCGCCGGGATCGTCCCGTCGCCACGGGAAATATCAAACAACGCCGGTGGAGCCGGGGGATCGGCGTCCCAGAGATCGTGATGAATCGTCTGGAAGTGCCAACGGTAATCACCGGTGTCTATGTCCACGGCGACCAGGGAATTGCCATACAGGTTGTCACCGGGCCGATCCCCCCCGTAGTCACCTGGAATCGGGGAGGCCAGTGGCAAAAAGAGGAGCCCGCGGGCCGCGTCCATCGAAAAGAAGAAGGGCCAGGCATTGGCTCCCAGCCGGTTCCTCCAGCTATCGCCGGCCCAGGTGTCATGACCCGGCTCCCCAGGCTGGGCTACCGAGCTAAACTCCCACACCTTGGCCCCGGTTCGGGCATCGAACGCACGGGCGTTCCCAATGCCTCCGATCGTGCCGGCGGGAGTGTTGGCACCCACGACGACGATGTTACCGTAGATGAGCGGGACGGAGTTGTAGGGCACAACCATGTCGACCGCGCCCGCCTCACCAAAGGTCGCAACCGGAATACCTGTGGCGGCATCCAGAGCGCGGAGGTGCTGCCCCGTCGTGAAAATGATCCGGGGTGACATCCCGTCCTGACCCGCCCAATAGGACACGCCACGCCGAGAGGGTCGGCCCACCCTTGCCTGGTAGCTCCACACTTCAGTCCCTGTCACCGGGTCAAGGGCAACTACACGGTCGGCGGTCGGCACATACATCAGCTCGCCCACAACGATGGGCGTCGCCTGTGAGTTCGGACCGCGCCCGCCCTCCGTCGTGGGCGCGAGCGAGTAGGTCCAGGCCTCGGTGAGAGTGGTCACATTAGACGCATCGATCTGGTCGAGCGCGGAAAAACCGGTTCCTGCCAAGCTCCCCCGATACATCGGCCAGTCGCCACCTTCGGGCCGGCCTGACGATTCGCTGGTTTCTTGGGCTGGTCCCGCCACCACCCCAAACCCAGGTCCGACAACCAGAGCAACAAGGCTCAAAACCACCGCCGCTCGTGCGGAACGCATGCGTGTCAACCTCCTTTGCACTCGGGAGCGCGAGCCCGCCCGGAAGCGCGCGATATGACCGGCATTGTATCTCGCGGCGTGACAACCCTGACCAGAATCGGAGGCCCCCAGCGTAGTACCCTAGACCTCCCTTCAGCACGATCACGTCGTGGATACCGGCGGGAGACAATGCGGAACAACCGCCTGAACGGAGGAGTTATGACCGAGGAGAAGCCCCCAACGCATCGATACACACGTCGAGAGGCCTTGAGCCTGATTGGCTCCGCCACCGGCGCGGGGCTCGTCGCCGGGACGGGAGCCGTCCCTCTGAGAGCCCAACAGACGTTTGCCAGCGTATCCCCCCCCAACTTGCCGGCGGGCGCCATCATCCGCACACTGCAAGGGGACCTCGCTCCAGGAGAGCTGGCCAATGGCGCAACCCTCTTTCACGAACACGTAGGGCGAGCGGACATTGATCTTGCCGTCGAGGAGCTCCGCGCCTGCGCCTTCGACGGGCTAGGCTGTATCGTCGACGCGGCGACGGGTCGCCGTTCACCCGAGCAGATAAGCCAGCTCAACGCCATCGCCGACCAGAGCGACGTCCGCATCGTGATGGCCGGCGGGTACTTCGAGGACATCGGGTTCGCGATCTATCCGGTGCGTGTCGCCGAGATGTCAGAAGACGATCTTGTGGAGGAACTGGTGTCGGATGCCTCGACCCAGCGCTGGGGAGCATTCGGCGAGATTGCCTCGTCGCTCGAGATGCGACCGGACGAGCGAAAGGTACACCGCGCTATTGCCCGCGCACACCTGCGAACTGGGTTGCCGATCTTCACCCACACGCCCCACGAAAGCTGCCCCAGCTGCGCCATGGACCAGATGGACACCATCGAAGGTGAAGGGGTGGACCTGTCTCACGTGGTCGTCGGGCACATGGCGACCATCAAACCGGAACACAACCCGCTCGCGACGCACCGAGAAGTCGCGCGGCGCGGCGCCTTCATAGGCCTCGACACGCTCGGTCACGAAATGGGGCGGTCAGACATCCCGGCGGCGGACAAGGTCCGGATGGTGCAGGACCTGCTCGAGGCCGGGCTCATCGACCACGTCCTGCTCTCCTCCGACCAGGGCAACGTCCGACAGTTCAAGCGCTACTATGGGCACGGCTGGTCATCGGTGCTGATGCAGTTTGTCCCGAAGTTGCGTTTTGCCGGGGTGCCCGAGGAGGCGATCCGCCAGATCCTCGTCGACAATCCCAGACGCTTCCTCGCGTTTGTTCCGAGATAGCCGCTGGGTCTGACCCTCTCCCCCACGGGAGAGGGTCCCTTCCTACACGTTCACCGACTGCCACCACCTCTTCCTGTCTGACCGTGGCTCGGGCGGGCGTGTTCGAGGAGATGTGTGCGGTCGAGCCCGGAGAGGCACGTCAAGGCGATCGGTTGCAGCAGCTCCTGGCTCGCACAGCCGCTCGAGATGTTGCGGAACGAGGTGGAACAACTGCGTGAGGATGAGCCATGAGCACCAAACGAGTCAGTCTCGGCCTTCTCGCCATGATCCTCGCCGCGGGGTTCGCGGCCCCAACCACGGATGTCATCCGGTTCATCCCGTTCACGGCCGGGGAGTTCGTTCAACTGTTCACGCCGCTGTTCCTGGCAGCCCTCTTCATCGAACGCGCGGTGGAAGTCTTCATCTCGGGCTGGCGAGACTTTGCGACGACGTAGCTGAAGGACACCAAACAGCAGAAGCAGGACGCGCCGAGGGCGACCACAGGGGCCGCTCTCGCGGCGGCGCAGCAGGACGTGGCGGATCTTGAGCGTGCGCTGGCCGACCACCAGGGGGAGACGCGTCGGTGGGCGTTTACGGGAAGCGTGTTCCTTGGGGTGGTGGTCGCCGGCCGCGGCATCCGCGCCTTTGGGCAGTTTGTCGATCCTCGCGAGTTCGCGGATCTCCGCGAGGGACAACGCCTCGCGTTTCACGCGATGGACGTGATCCTCACCGCCGGTGTTCTGGGCGGCGGCAGTGACGCCTTGCACCAGTTCGTCACGACGTTCACCGACTTCATGACGAAGACACGCGGCAACCTGAACCAGTGAGTCTCTCCTCGGGGAACGACGGTAACCAGCGCGTGCCCAATGCGGTCCCCGGAGTGAAACCTTTGTAGGACCGTGAGTGCACCCGCATGTCAATCACAGGCCCCTCGTCCACTGCGCGGTCAGACGATCTTTACGAGAGCGCTTCCAGCGTCAACACCGCGGAGCGTAGCGCGTTGATGTTTGCCGCCGTTGCCACGGTCACCATCGGGGTGATCGTGGGCGTGGAGATCGTCGGTTGGCCCGCCGCACCAAGGGCATTGTTGACCGCGGTGTAGAGCTCGGTCAGATCATCGGCCGCCATCGTCGCTCCGGGAGCAATCACGTTGCCGAACGACTGCAGCGGCTGGGCAAACCGGACCAGTTGCTCGTTGATCCGGTTCCGCAGCTCGAGGAAGTGTGCGTTTGCTCTGTTCAGTTAACAAAGTCCCGGAATCGGACACGAACAAGATCTGTCATCCCCACGACGATCAAAACATGGCGATGGGGTTCGCTGGGCTCCCCGTCCCACCGGCCACCTTGAGCGGCAACCCCATGAACATGAACTCATACCGACCTTCCTCAGCACACGCGTCTGCGAGTGGCTCGAGCAGGGCGTTGTCGAGCAGCGCCACCCCGTAGTTGAACAGCACTCCGTGAACGGGGAACGTCAGCCCGTAGGGATTGGGACGCGCGTCCATCATGTCCCACCCCAGCAGGGCGACGTCATGGTCGCGAATGAACTTCGCGCAGGTCACGCTCAGCCCAGGTCGATCACCACCCGCGTAGGTGCCACCCGCCCGCACGAAGGAGTCTTTGCCGCTATAAACCAGCAACGCATCCCCAGGCTCTACGGTGATGCCTTGTGCTTCGGCAATCTCCTCGAGCTCCCAACCGTGAACGGGATTGCCCAGGGTCACATGGGGCTCGCCACGGTGACGAGGGACATCGAGCAAGACGCCCCGGGTGATGATGCCCTCCGACCAGGCATCGATCGTTCCGAACGTGGCACCCTGAGTGGTCACCTCCACCTCGGGATCACGGCCTTGCCACATCCCGTCGCTCTCCCACATGTGACAGAGCGCATCAATGTGGGTCACCGTCTGGCCATGATAGATAAACCCGTAGTAGTCGACGACGGAGCCACTGCCATCCTCACGCGGGCTCTTGCGGATGAAGTGCTGAGCCGGCTCGAACACCCGACTGGCGGACACCTTTCGCCCACTGCGGACGAGCCGGGTGGCAGCAACCGTCTTTTCCTGCGTAATGAGATTGATGGCACCCTTCTGGTCGTCGTCGCCCCACCGACCCCAGTTACGACGATCCGTATACCACGACTGCACCTCTTCGGCGGTCGGCATTCGGGGATCGCTCTGCGCCACAGCCGCCGCGCGACCCGCCGGTGTCGATTGCGAGACGTGCCTCTCGAGCATCTGACTGGGTGAAAAACTATCGGGCGCGTCCGTCACGCTCGTCGTCCGCTCCCGAGCATCGGGACGAGCGCCCATCGCCGCGCTCCCCGCGGCGGCCGAACCCAACGTGGTCAAAAAACTGCGTCGTGAAGAAGCCATCGCTATGTCGTCCTTTCTTAGGCGGGGTTACACTCCGAACCCAACGCGCGCGCCGCGGGGGGACCTTGGGTAGCCCGTGGGCGAACTCCCTGTGTTCCTCAACCCCCACTCCGCGCCCGCGGGGCGCGCCGCGTCGCGCGTCCGGGCCGTCCTCGCATGTCATGAGAGCCTGGACCACGCGATCGGAGACTCCGTGAGAAACACACGGAGCGTTGACGCCAGTCTAACCCGACCCCCGATAGATCAAAGAGGTTGAGAACATATAATTCGGGCATCGATGAGTATTCGATTCAGGACCCGGAAAGTGGGGACAAGGTGACACACCGAGTGGCGACCGTCTTTCTCAACATCTGTCTCGTGGCACTCGCCGTCGACGCCATCGCCCAGAATGCCGGCTCCCCCGACGACGTGCCCGAGCTCCTCCGGGACTTCGTGCCGGTCACCGACGAGATGTTGCGAGAACCTGATCCGGACGACTGGATCAGTTTTCGAAACGGGTACGCGTTGTGGGGGTACAGCGCGCTGGACGAGATCGACGCGACGAACGTTTCCGAGCTGCGTCTGGTGTGGTCGCGTGCCATGCAGCTCGGGTATCAAGAGGTCGAGCCGCTCGTCCACGACGGTGTGATGTTTCTGGCCAACGTCCAAGATATCGTGCAGGCGCTTGATGCGACCACCGGTGATCTGCTCTGGGAATACAGACGTGCGTTACCTGACAACATCGCCAACGTCACCGGCACCCGCTATCGGTATCGCAATGTGTCGATCTACGGGGACAAGATTTTCCTGGCCACCAACGATGCGTTTCTCGTGGCGCTCGATGCTCACACGGGCGATCTGATCTGGGAGACCGAGCGCGCCGACTACCGCGAACGGGTCGCCCAAACGGCGGGCCCCGTGGTGGTAAACGGCAAGCTCATTACAGGCTCACGGTGCAACCCGTCGAGCCCAAGACCGGGTGGCTGTTTCATCACCGGTCACGACGTCGACAGCGGCGAAGAGCTCTGGCGGGTCAACACGGCTGCCACACCGGACCAAGTAGGCGGTGACACCTGGGGCGGCCTCCCCCGTTCCGCCCGGCGTCACGGGTCCGCGTGGATGGTGGGCAGCTACGACCCCACACTCAACCTGGTGTACTGGGGCACCGGTCCGCCGGCTCCACTCCCAGAAACGTTACGCGGCGCCGGCAAGGCGGACCTTTTGTTCACAAATTCGACACTGGCGCTCAACCCTGACACGGGCACGATGGAGTGGTACTTCCAGCATCTGCCCCGGGACAATTGGGACCTCGATCACGTCTTCGAACGCATCATCGTGGAGACCGAGGTTTCACCTGACCCCGAGGCGGTGCCGTGGATCAGTCCGAACCTACGCCCTGGCGAGCCGCGAAAAGTTATCACCGGCGTGCCGGGGAAGACCGGGCTTATCTGGACACTAGATGCGGCTACTGGCGAGTTTTTGTGGGCTCGCCCGACGGTCTATCAAAACATCATGACGGGGCTCGATCTGGAGACAGGGCGCCCGATGTTCGACGAATCCACGACCCCTCAGTCCGTGGAGACTCCATCGTTCGCCTGTCCTCACCTCCTTGGTGGCAAGAACCAGCCGTCAGGCGCCTTTAGCCCTGAGACCAACGCGCTATACACCCCACTCAACAACGCCTGCATGGACATCGCCATGTCGGTGGAGGAGGCCGGACCAAGTGACGGCTATGACGTGCGGGTGCAGGTGCGTCATCTTCCGGACGTCGACCCCGATACCGCGCCGGTGGGGCGTCTCGAAGCGGTGTCGGCAGCGACCGGTCGAACACTGTGGCGCTATGAGCAACGAGCTCCCATCTACGGGTCAGTCCTCGCGACCGGGGGGAATCTGGTGTTCGCCGGTGACGTCATCCGGCGGTTCCGAGCCTTTCACGCGGAGACGGGAGAGGTCTTGTGGCGCACGATCCTCAACGGACCGGTCAGTGGTCGCCCGATGACGTTCCGGGTGAATGGTCGTCAGTATCTCGCGATCGGAGCCGGTGGGCTCACACAAGGAACTGGGTTTCTCCAGCTCACCCCCGAGCTCAATACTCCGAGTGGGAGCAACACGTTGTTTGTGTTCGCGCTGCCGGAAGACCGCTAGAGGAAACCGGCCGGCGCCGGACCGTTCTTACCATCGTCGCGGCGGGTGTACTCGGCGCGCTCGCGACCGCCACCTCCCAGGAAGCGGGACAACGAGCGGTGACGGTAACGGCGGCCAGACGCCAACGACGGTTGGACCGGCGTCAGCGTCTGGCCAGTGTAGCGTCTTCAATCGACCATACGACAACGGTCGAGCCGAACCTCTACTCACTCAATCCCCGGCCCCGACACCGTCGGCAGACTGGGTGACCTCGAGCAGCTCCTCACGCGTGACGAGCTCGTTGTGCACCCGAATCACACCGAAGGTACGTCGTGCAATGCTCTCGGCCAGGATCTTGTCACCCTGATCGAATACGACACCCTTGAGCGTCACGTAACCGTTCCGCACGATGATCGAGAACCCCGGGGTCAGACTGCGATACCGATCGAAGAGTGGATGCCCGAACATCTGTCTCGCGAGCGCGCCGCGGAGCCGCTCGTCACCGATACCGGGCGATAACACGTCCAGCTCGTTCACGATCGCTTGCACGCCACGCACCTTCGACACTCGTTCGTAGAGATCGGCCGGCTTGTCTGGGCGAGGGGTGACCACACCATTCAGCGTGACCACTCCATCCATCACCGTCGCACTGACATAATCAAACACCGTGTAGTACGGATACCGAACGATGGCGTTCCCTACCGCGCCCGCGAGCTCCGCGTCGGTCTCCGGGCGGCCGATCAGCAAATTGCTCATCACGTGCGCCACGCCCTTGGTATCCTTCGCGCGGTCGATGGCCCACTCCTTCTCCCACAGCGTGGCCACCGTCCCGTCGAGGGTAACCTCGTCGCCGACAACCGTCACATCCACACGCGCAGCGATCGCATCTTTTTTTGACAAACGACGCTCGACCTCACGCTGCAACGTCTCATCGACGGCGCCAATCGCTACCCCGGGTGCCACCAACAATGTCATCAGCCCAGCCGCCGCCCACCGTGTGCTTGGTCGCTCCGCTGTCATCGCTCTCATTGAATTCCTCTCTTCCTCAGCGAAAGGGTGCTGGTGTTCGACCATCGGCCGGCGGAAGCGCCGGCTCTCACACACTACTAATTCACACTACGTGCCAATCTCATTGAATTCTGATCAATATATGTAAGTTGCTGATTAAAAGCATCTTACATACAAACAACATCCTTGTGGCAAGACCTCGACATTGTCACCAATAGTGGTCAAGTCGACCGACGAGTGGGTCGTCACGGACTTCGGCCGACAGTGAGCTTTCGGCGACCGGGGTGAGAACGACGTCGGCCTGCGGGTCACGACATCAGCCGTGGCTCAGTCGCGCTCTTAAGGAAAAAGGACCGGTCCGACACGCGACGACGGGATTGCGCGCCTCAGCTCGGAACGGTCAGGACCCTGCGTGAAATACGGTGCCCGACTTCTCGGCGTCGAGCCGCCCGGCCTCACCAGGCGTGAGGAGGACGCAAACCGGGAGTTGGCAACCCGGCGTATTCAATGCCCATTGCGGCCCTGAACGGGATGCAGCGGGAGCCAGAGTGAGCACGCTTTTTTGACCCGGGTCCTTAGTCGAAGCGACCCGTGACTCGTTCGAGAAGTCGGCGCCAATC
>JAYZGM010000201.1:0-5349 GCA_036336225.1 Acidobacteriota bacterium
AGGGGCACTACGACAACTCGCCCCCGAACCGATTCAACCCGGCCCCACAGAAAGAGGTTTACTGGGGCGAGCAGAGCTGGGACGAGATGTGCGAGGAGGCATCAATTACGCCATCGACAGCCAGGACCTGTCGTCGGAGTAGGACACGGCGGCGACGCTGACGCGAGAACGCCAACGCCGCCAGGGGACCCTGAATTCTGTTACTTCGGCTCGATCGAGCCAGGACCGGGTGTCTCGGTCTCCCCAAGGGCGTACCCCGTGGCCTTCCAGTCGTTCAGTCCGCAGAATTCAACCGTCTCGTAACCGTTCTCGTTGAAGAGCTCCGCAGCACGGGAGGCTCGAGCACCACCGTTTCAAAAGAAGACGAGACGCACGTCCTTCGGAATGTCCGGCATCCGGCGCTCGAGCTCCCCAAGCGGGATGTGGATAGAGCCGGGCAACGAGCCGCTCTCGACCTCCCAGTCCTCCCGAACGTCAATCCGCAAGATCGTTGCCCCGGCATCGATCGCGGTCTTCAGCTCGTCGATGTCGGCTCGTTGCTCCGGGGGCGCCTGGCCCTCAACACCGACCCCGGCCACCGCGACGCCGAGCACCACCGCGAACGTCGCACACACCATCCGTATTGCGCGCATAGCGCACCTCCTTTTGTGGACCCACCCACCTCTGGCGAGCTTACCAAAACCAGCATCAACACGGCGAGACCGGGTTATGCCCGACTGAACGATACAATGACGGTACCGTGAGTGGCTCGGCTCGCCGCACCGCTTCTCTCTTCGCTCTCGTCGTCGGCCTCCTCCCCCACGCTGGCCTCGCAACAGGCCAAACGGCCCCCGATGGTCGGCCCCGGATCGTGGTCAGCCGAACCGACACGCCACCAGTCGTCGACGGTCGTCTCGATGACCCACTCTGGCAAACCGCAGCCCGCATCGATCAGTTCACGCAGAGCTCGCCGGTCGAGGGCGCGCCACCCACCGAGCGCACCGAGGTCTGGCTGACTTATGACGACGACCGGTTGTATCTCGCGTTCTACGCACACTACACCGATCCCACGATCATTCGAGCCAACCGGGTCGACCGCAACCAGACAAGACGCGACGATTGGATCGCGGTGATGTTCGACACCTTCCTGGATCAACAACGTGCCTACCGGTTCTCGGTCAACGGCTATGGCGTGCAGGCCGATGCCATCATCAATGCTGGGGGACCATCTCGTGGGGCCCCCCGGGTGGTGGCGGCGACACGACCTGGGATGCACTGTATGACTCGGCGGGACGCTTGACCTCCGATGGGTGGACGGCTGAAATGGCTGTCCCGTTCAAGAGTCTTCGGTACCCTGCGCGACCCCGCGACGAGCCCCACGAGTGGGGACTCCAGATCACACGGACCATTCAGACCAAAGACGAGACACTCGTCTGGGCACCCTACACCCGAAACATCGCTGGGTTTCTCCGTCAGATGGGACGTCGACGGGTTTGGACAATCTGTCGACGAGTCGCAATCTCGAGCTGTTGCCGACCGTCACCGCGATCCGTTTCGGACAGCTCGACGAGTCGAGTGGCCAGTTCAAGGACGGGGATCTCTCACCGGATCTGGGATTCAATCTGAAGTATGGAGTCACCCCGAATCTCACGGCCGACTTCACCATCAATCCGGACTTCTCGCAGATCGAAACAGATCGACCACAGATCGAAATCAACCAGCGGTTTCCTCTGTTCTTCCCCGAGCTGCGGCCGTTCTTCCTGGAAGGACAGGAGATCTTCTCCACGCCGGGCTCACTCAATCTCGTTCACACGCGCACCATTGTCGACCCACGCGTGGGGGGCAAACTGACGGGCAAAGTGGGGCGCACGACCTTGGGGGTGTTGTTCGCCGATGATGAGGCCCCCGGCAAACGGGTCGAGGGAAGCGACCCGGTCTTCGATCGGACCGCGCAAGTCCTTATCGGTCGGGCGCGGTATGACCTCTACGCCGAGTCGCACGTCGGTGCCATCCTGACCGACCGCGAGTTCGTGAACAGCTACAGCCGAGTGGCGGGCGTGGATGGTCGTTTTCGACTCGGACGCTCGCACGGCGTCGAGTTCGCCGCGGTGACCTCGGCCAATCGGGATGACGCTGGCGTTGAGTCGTCCGGTCCGGCGCTGCATGTGAACTTCTCACGGGATAGCCGTCGGCTCGACTACGGCGTGCGATACAACCGGATCGACCCCGAATTCGATACCGCCGCTGGATTCGTCCGGCGCGTCGACATTCGTCGCACCGACGCCCACGCGTCATACCGATGGTGGCCCGAAGCCGCGGTGATCAGCTGGGGCCCCAACTTCGCGTATGGGAGAAACATTGACCATGCAGGTGTCCTCCAAGACGAGGACTACCGGGCGGAATGGTCGACCCGCTTTGCGCGAAACAGCTCGGCCCGCGTCGGCGCGATGCGTCAACTGGAGCGCTTTCAGGGAATCGACTTCACCAAGACCCGCTTCTCGGCCAACGGCTCCCTCGGCATGAGCCGTCGATACTCGGTCAGCGCCGGCGCGAACTGGGGCGACGAGATTCGGTTCGTCGACAACCCGTTTCTCGGACGCACGGTGGGCTACTCAGTACAACTGACGATGCTTCCCACGTCACGTCTCCAGCTCACCCTGGCGCTCGACACCACAACGTTCACCGACACGCGCAACGAGACCGAGGCGTTCGACGTACAGATTTGGCGTAGCTTCGCCACCTACCAGTTCACGGATCGGCTGCTGGTGCGCAGCATCAACGAATACAACACCTTCCAAGGTACATTTGGCACCAACCTCCTGTTCACCTACCGGGTCAATGCGGGCACGGTGTTCTTCATCGGCTACGACGACCACCTCGAGGAAGGACTCGAACTCGACGCGGAACGGTTTCAAACCCGGTTGCTGGTCCGGACGAACCGCGCGTTCTTCACGAAGTTTCAGTATTTGTTTCGCTACTGACGGATCGTTGTGGCGACCCGTACCGGGGCGAGAGCTGTCCGGAGAAGGCCAGCGACGAACTACGCAAGCTCTCAGTCCACCGCCCAGCGTTCGACAAGGTCCACGGTCATGACGACACCACGACTGATGTTCTGAACCGAGATTCGTTCGTCGTTCCCGTGGACACCGGACAGATGCTCGACCGGCACCACGAACGGGTCGTATCCGTAGGCGACGATGTCGAGGTCACGGAGGAAGTGACTGTCGGTGAAGGCAGTCAAGACCGCAGGCACGACATTCGAGCCTGGAAAATGTGTCTCCGACACGTCTTCTATCGTCCGAAACAAACCCGTCTCTGATGAGGAGACGGCCGGTGTGAAGCCCATCAGGATATCGACCTCGATGGCGTCTCCCAGCACCTCACTCAGCTCGGCCAAGAACGCCACCGGATCCTGGTCCGGAATCAGACGACAATCGAGCTCGGCCCAAGCCTCGGTGGGAATCACATTGATCTTGTTGCTCCCTTCGAGCCGCGTCATGGAACACGTATTTCGGGTGAGTCCGTAGTGCCCTGGATTCTGGGCCAGCAACGCCGCATCGACCTCCGGGTCTTGGATGGCCACCTCCAGATTTGCGTAGTGGTCCCGCCACTCGAGCCCCATTCCCGGCGCCAGCCGGCGAAAATAAGTGTCGACGGCCGGAATGACTCTCGGCTCGAACTCGTGCGCACGAAGGCGGTCCAGTGCCTCGACCAGACGGGTCACGGCGGTGGCCGCTTGTGGGCGTGACCCGTGCCCCGGCTGACCTCGCGAGGTGAGCCGAAGCCAATACGGCACTTTCTGAGTCACCTCGACCGAGAACTGAACCCGGTCAGCCACCGCGACCCCGCCGCCCCCTTCATTAATTACGTAGCCAACCCTGTCGAAGAGCTCCGGGCGATTCTCGACAAGCCAACCCACGCCGAAATACCCACCGGCTTCCTCGTCCGCTGTGGCCAAGAAGGTCACATCGCGGCTCAAAGGAACACCGGAGCGATGCAATGCAATGAAGGCGGCCAAATGGACAATACCCGACGATTTCGTATCAAGCGCGCCGCGGCCATACATATGGCCGTCACGGATCTCCCCCGACAAGGGACCAATACTCCAGTAGTTGGAGTCGGCCGGCACCACGTCGATATGGTGCAGCAGCACGAGCCCTGGGTCCGGACCACCCTCCAAACGCGCCCAGATGTTCCCTCGTCCGGGCGCCGATTCCACCATCTCGTAGGGGATACCTTCCGCCTCAAGAATCGCCGCCAAAAACTGCGCCCCGGCGATCTCGTTGCCTGGCGGGTTCACCGTGTCGATACGGATGTAGTCCTGCAGCCACTCGACCGCCCGGACCGGAAGATCACCGGTATCGATCTGAGCGCGTGTGTCGCCGGGGGCGACGACGAGGCACGCGAAGACAACCGCTGCAACGAATCTGTTTGTCATGGAGCAGTCGTATCCTGGCCGTATCAGCAAGTCAAGCGCCACACCGAGCTCGGGTCCGCGCGCGAGGCCTACCACCCTGTCCGTTTTCGATCCCGAAAGAATTGACCCGTTGGTCCATCATCGGGAAGCGTCGCCAGCCAGATCGGGGTGTCGGCGCCTTCTTCCGGTGTTCGCGGCGCCGCACTGCCGCCCATTCGGGTGCGCACCCAACCCGGACAGACGGCATTCACCTTGATATTCGGGGCCAGCACCGACGCCCACGACACCGTCACCGCGTTGAGCGCGGCCTTGCTGATCGAATACGCGGCTGGCCCTCTCAGCCCTCCGGCAAACGCGCCCAAGCCGGAAGAAACATTAACGATCCGACCCCACCCGCGTTCGACCATGGCCGGGGCCACGGCCCTGATGAGCGCGAACGGAGCCACCGTGTTCACCATCAACGAATCCGTCAGCTCGCTGGTCTCGATCTCGGGGGCTGTCCCGGAGGCGAAGGTTGCGGCGTTGTTGACGAGGATGTCAATCGGCCCACGTTCCTCTATTAGATCCGCAACCGCTTCTTCGGCATCACTCGGATCCGAGAGATCCAACACAACGGCGTCGCCACCGATCGCGACCGCCGCCCGCTGCGCATCCTCACTTCTTCGGGCCGCCGTCAACACCCGGTAGCCCTCACGCATGGCCAGTCCTCGAGCGATGGCCAAACCGATGCCACGGTTCGCGCCCGTCACGAGGGCCGTTCGAAGCAGCTCAGACACCCGGAGCTAGACGCTAGCCTTCCGTGATCTCGATACGCGTGTTGACCTCGATCGGCCCTGACACGGTCTGTTCCGTGCCGGATGGCCACTCGACCGTAATGCTCTCGACCGCGTCGGCGGCGCCGAGACCAAAATAGAGTGGGTATGAGCTCTGAGAGAGGTATCCGGACTTGCCGT
>JAYZGM010000202.1:0-9272 GCA_036336225.1 Acidobacteriota bacterium
GCCTCGACGTCGAGTTCGTCGATCAGATCTCCGGCTACGGTGAACACGCGGCCCATGCGAAGGCCGGCGAGCACGTCCTCATGTGTCGCGCGCGCTTTCACATAGGTCTTGTGAAACTCCCCGGGCCAAAAATCCTGCCCCTGTCGCACCACGTCCGTATAGTGGAAGTGGGAGTCAGAGCTGGCCACGATCCAGAATCGCCTCCCCTCCCCCAACAGGGTGTCCCACAGCCCACCCACCAGGGCCGTCATCTGGTCAAACCCACCAAGGGTTCCGGCGCCCACGTTGTTGTAATTGCCACGAAACCGGCGCGGCCTTTCCTGCGAGCTTCTGACCCCAAAGGGCGACAACGTCGCGGCCTGATGTCCCGGTGCCCCTTCCATCCCGCGGTAGATCTCCGGCGCCAGGTCATTGTTTCCACGGATCTCCTGTGGCTGGTCGAGCCCATACTTCCCGAGCGCCCGAGCCGACCGGGACGGATGATTCGCGAAAAGAATCGGCAACCGCTCGAGTGACTTCATGTACTCGAGTGCCCCGTGCCGTAACGCCTCAGATCGGCGGCGTGGGTCCGGCGGCCTTGCCCAGTCTTCGTTAGCATCGAATTGTCGCTCGATCTCGTACAGCACGGACGCCTCATCCTCGGCTCGCGGAATGATGAGCGTGTGATGGTCCATGCCCGGCAAGTTCAACTCCATCCCGTAGAACTGCAACACCTCGGTCACAAGTGTCCGTGAAAGGATCAGCTCACGATACGCTTCGACGAGATTCACTTTCGAGTGATTGGGACCACCATGGTCCGTTGTGACCATCCATCGCAACCCGAACATGCGCGCCATGGACGCGTTTCGAGGAGTGGAATAGAGCGCGGCCCGCCCTTTGATGGGGACTGGCGGAATCCGACGGCGGTCGTAACCGGAACTCCAGTGACTGTGGATGTGAGAGTCACCGGCCAGCCATTCGCGGGGCTGGATAGACGTCGCGAAGGCAAGGCCGCTCGCGGCACACAGCAGACACAACCAGACCAATCTGGATGATCGCATTGGCGCAATAGGAGTGAAACGGGCCTACCGCCCCCGCGCTGCTCGGGCCACCCACCGGACATTCCAAATCGTGTGCTTCATACCGTCATCCCCCTCTGCACAGGTGTGCTCGTCGAGCGCCCCATCCGTGCGCAAGACCTGAGCCGATCGTCGGTAGGACTAGACCAGGCGCATACATTCCGCCTCCGACATCGACGGTGGCGATTATAACGGAGTCACGTCGCGGCGGACCGAGCGCGCCCCGAGCCCCCGCAGCATTTGACAGCGACGGCGGTAATGGTAGACACAGTCTGGTGTCCGCCTTTTGTCGGCGAATGTGGCGGTATTAGCGTCTCTTTACGTTACGATGGCATGACGAGCATGTCCTATCTCCCGTTGGTCGGATTCGTCGGGCTCCTGCTGACCTCCGCCATCTTGGTCGCGGCACCGAGCGCGTCTATCTGGTATTACGCCAATGTCGGTCTCCATCCCATACTCGGGATCCTCGTGGTGGGCGCAATCGCCCGCTACGTGTTTCGACCGTCATCGGGCCACCCTCGGCTGGCCCATCACGGCGCGACCGTGATGTTGGCCGGGCTCCTGCTTGGCATCGCGGTCGCAGGGGTCGGTGCCACCCGAGCTTTCGCGTGGCTGCTCCACTCACACGCGGTCGTATCGGTGCTTGGAGCCGGTCTCTGGGGCGCGCACCTCTGGCGCATACACGCTGGCTCCGACTCGCGTGGCCGGATCGGACGGGTTGGTCTGATCGTCGGAGCCTGCGCGTTGCTCGTGACCCCGCTGATCCGGGCGAACTGGGAACGAGAGTGGCGGTCCACCTATCAGATCGACAACCCCGACCGTCCCCCGACCAGCATGGACGAGGAAGGAGCCGGTGCCGACAGCCCGTTCGCACCGTCCTCTGCCAACACCAACACCGGCGCCACAATTCCGTCCGACTTCTTTCTTAACAGTGAGACGTGTGGCCGGTGTCACACCGATATTTACCAGCAATGGAACTCCTCCGCCCATCACTTCTCATCATTCAACAACCAGTGGTATCGCCGGTCGATCGAATACATGCAAGAGGTGGTCGGTACCACCCCGTCGAAATGGTGCGCGGGTTGCCACGACCATGCGGTGTTCTTTAACGGACGGTTCGACACACCGATCGTGGACCAGATCGATACACCTGAGGCCCAGGCGGGCTTGAGCTGTACATCCTGCCATTCGATCGTGCATGTCGGGAGCACGATGGGTCAGGGCGACTTTACCATCGAGTATCCGCCACTCCACGACCTGGCGACAAGCGAGCACCCACTGCTACGAGGAGCGCACGACCTGTTGCTGCGTCTAGCGCCCGGCCCACACCGAGACACCTTCATCAAGCCGTTTCATCGTAACCAGGGCGCGGAGTTCTGTTCATCGTGTCACAAGGTTCATCTCGACATCCCGGTCAACGATTACCGATGGGTACGAGGGTTCAACGAATACGACAACTGGCAAGGCTCCGGCGTCTCAGGGCAAGGCGCCCGATCGTTCTACTACCCGGAAACCCCGCAGACCTGTAGCTCCTGTCACATGCCACTGGTGCGCTCTGACGACCCCGCGGCGAAGAACGGCTTTGTCCGGTCGCACCGCTTCCCCGGAGCCAACACCGCCCTGCCCTATGTCAACCGTGACGAAGCACAGCTGCAAACCGTCCAGGACTTCCTTCGCGCCGGGCAGGTCTCGATCGACATCTTTGGCATCACACGGGTAGCGGACGTGCCGGTCCCTTCGGCGGAGATTCAACGTGGCCAGCCGACATTGGCGAGCACCTTCGCGGTCGGCGAGGAATCGGCCCGGTTCGGAGCCACACGACGGCTCGTCGGCGGTTCCAACCCAGCCGAAGTGTTTGCTCCGCTGGACATCACACCGGTCGCAGTTCAACGGGGCGAGTCTGTTCGGGTCGAGGTGGTCGTGCGCACCCGCAATGTCGGGCACTTCTTTCCGGGCGGCACGGTCGACGCCTTCGACGTGTGGGTCGAGTTGGAGGCTGTAGACGACCAAGGACGCGTGCTGCTGCATAGTGGCGCGGCGGCGGATGAGGGAAGCGGCCCGGTGGATCCTAGCGCACACTTCTACCGAAGTCTCCAACTCGATGAACGGGGCAACCCGATCAACAAGCGGAACGCGTGGATGACCCGCTCGGTCGCCTATGTCCGCTTGATCCCGCCGGGAGCCGCCGACACGATCCACTATCGACTGCAGATACCCGAAGACGCTGGCGAATCGATCACCCTGCGAGCCAAGATCAACTATCGCAAATTTGCCTGGTGGTTCACCCAATGGGCCTACGCCGGCGAACGCGAATCCGCTGGCCGTGCCGCCTCGGTGACCGCGGGACACGACGACGGGACATGGGTATTCTCCGGTGACACGACGGATGTGTCCGGCGAAGTGAAGACGATTCCGGACATCCCGACGACCGTCATGGCCGAAACTACCGCGACCCTCTCCGTGGTCGACGCTACCGCCGCACTTTCTCCTGCCCCGGACCTGTCAGTCGGGGACGTGGCACTCCGTGGTCGGTGGAACGACTATGGTATCGGTCTGTTGCTACAGGGCGATCTCCGTGGCGCGGAGGCGGCGTTCCGTCGAGTGATGACCATCGACCCCAGCTATCCGGATGGACCGGTCAACGTGGCACGGGCTCGTTTAGAAGAGGGCGACGTGGAGACAGCCATCCCGTTGCTTGAGCAGGCGCTCGCGCTCGACCCGGACCTCGCACGGGCGCACTATTTCCTGGCCACAGCGCTCCAGCCGTTGGGTCAGTACGAGGACGCGCTCGAGCACCTGCAGATTGCCAGTGAGCAATATCCCCGTGACCGCGTTGTTCTCGCCCGAATCGGGCGGCTCCAGTTCCTCCAGCGGCAGTTTGAGGACGCGATCGAAACCTACGAGGATGTTCTGAATATCGATCCGGAGAATCTGGACGCACACTACAATTTGATGTTGTCGTATCGTGGCGCCGGGAACCGTGAAGAATCGGACCGCGAACGCTTGCTGTATGAGCGATTCAAAGCCGACGAAGCGGCACAAGCGATCACCGGCTCGCTTCGACGGGCATCACCCGAAGACAATAACGAGCGACAGGCCGTCCACGAACATCGGCACGCCGCACCCGCATCACCCTCGAGCTAATTGCCAAGTGGATCGGTGTCACCACACTTCAACCAATCATGACCCGTTTTGTTTCCGTCCTCTTCTTCGTGGCTACCCTCGGGCTCGTCACCCTCTCGGTGACCGCAGCCACGTCGGTCGTCTTCACCGATATCACTGACGCGGTGGGACTCCGCTTCGTGCACAACAACGGCGCGTTCGGGTCGAAATACATGCCCGAGACATTTGGCGCCGGCGTCATCTGGCTCGACGTTGACGCCGACGGGTGGCAAGACGTGCTCCTTGTCAACGGCACCGCCTGGCCTGAACGTCAGGAGACGATGACGTACGCGACCCTCTATCGAAACGACGGCGATGGCACCTTCACCGACATCAGTCGGGGGTCGGG
This sequence comes from Acidobacteriota bacterium, assembly GCA_036336225.1. Lineage (GTDB taxonomy): Bacteria > Acidobacteriota > Vicinamibacteria > Vicinamibacterales > UBA8438 > JAJEEA01. The sequence continues at coordinate 4,570 of JAYZGM010000202.1, forward strand.
TCTCGATGTCCCGCTCTACGGGATGGGAGGAACTGCCGCCGATTTCGATAACGACGGTCATCTGGATGTCTACCTCACGGCCCTTGGGACCAATCGCTTGTTCAAGGGAGCTGGTGATGGAACCTTCACTGACGTCACCGAGTCCGCCGGGGTGGGCGACCCTGGATTCTCGACCGGCGCCTTGTGGTTTGACTACGACAAGGACGGTCACCTCGATCTGTTCGTGGGCAATTACGTCGAGTGGACACCCGAAACAGACCTCTTTTGCCCATCGGTGACCGGGGGCGATAACAAAGCGTATTGCACCCCGGAATCGTACCAAGGACAGAGCGGTACGCTGTATCGCGGTAGAGGCGACGGCACATTCGAAGATGTGACGACCACGGCGGGGATGCGGGCGCCGGCCGCCAAAGCACTCGGCGTGGCCGTCTTGGACCACAACGACGATGGGTGGCTTGACCTGTTCGTCGCAAACGATCTGCAACCGGACCAGCTGTTCGAGAACCGTGGTGACGGCACATTCGAGGATATCGGGGTATTGGCGGGCGTGGCGTTCCGCGACGCCGGGGTCGCCAGGGCGGGGATGGGCGTCGACGCCATCGACTACGATGGGTCAGGTCGGGCTGATCTGGTGATCGGACACTTTGCCACCGAGATGATGGGGCTGTTTCACAACGAAGGGAACGGGCTCTTTATCGATGAAGGTCCTCGCTCGGCAATTGGTCGCGCGACCCTGCTCACGTTGACCTTTGGCTGTTTCTTCTTTGACTTCGACCTTGACGGCTGGCCGGACATCTTTGCCGCCAACGGTCACCTCGACGAGGATGTCGAACGAATCCGGAGCCGGGTGACCTACGCGCAACGACCACAGCTCTTCCACAATCTTGGGCAAGGCCGCTTCGAAGAGGTGGTCGCGGCCGATGACACCGCACTGGGCACGCCCCAGGTCGCGCGGGGAGCCGCCTACGCCGACATGGACAACGATGGCGACCTCGACGTGTTGGTCACAGCCAACGGCGGACGGGCGCGTCTGCTCCGTAATGATGGGGGCAACGACAACCATTGGCTGCGCATCCAGACCATCGGGACATCCTCGAATCGCAACGGTATCGGAGCCCGGATCGAGGTCGAGACCGCCGACACCACACGCTCGCAATTCGTCAAGACGGGGTCGAGCTATCTGTCGCAGAGCCAGCTCGGCCCTACGTTCGGGCTGGGCGCAAATACCCAGGCCGACACCGTCCGCATCACCTGGCCAGGCGGAACCGTCGACACCCTGGGACCGGTGGAGGTCGACCAGACGATCGTCGTGGAAGAAGGCACCGGCCTCGTTGACACGATACGGTTCGATTGACCACGACCGCTTGGGGGCACGCGATACGTTCTGGACCCGATGCGCTTCGTTCCCATGACCTTGGCTATGTTCGGGGCCCGACGCTCTTCGTGCGCAACGACCGCACATTCTTCCTGTGCCCTCCGTTGGGTCGGAGTCGCGGTTCGTGTACTCGCGGTCGTTGTCTGGCTAACCGCACCCGCCTGGGCGCAGCGCGACATCAATGAGCTTCGGGCGCTGGCCGAAACTGGGGATGCCGGCGCGCAGTTCAACCTGGGTCGTCTGCATGTCACGGGCAGCGGTGTCGCACAGGACGATGCCGCCGCCGCACGCTGGTATCGCCGGGCCGCCGAACAAGGCCACGCGGGTGCCCAACACAGCTTGGGGCTGAGATACGACGCGGGACTCGGAGTCTCCGAAGATGACATCGAGGCGGTGGACTGGTACAGGCGGGCGGCCGAACAAGGTCACTGGGAGGCCCAGTTTCGGCTCGGGCGGATGCTCGCTAACGCCACCGAGGCCGAACGGGACGAGTCGGCCGCGGTGCGGTGGTTTCGTCTGGCCGCCGACCAAGGTCACGCCGAAGCCCAGTTTTACCTTGGACAGATGTACTACAACGGTCGCGGGATTCCACTCGACCGACGCGAAGCAGCCCGGTGGGTTCGCCGCGCCGCCTCCCAGGGCAACACGACCGCACAGGTGACGCTGGCCAGCATGTATGAAACGGGCGCCGGACTGGAGATCGACTTCGAGCTCGCCGCCCGTTGGTATCGTCTGGCCGCCGTACAGGGACACCCGTCGGCGCAAGTGACACTGGGATATCTCTATGACGGGGGGCGCGGCGTCGTGGAGGACGACACCGAAGCGGTGAGATGGATCCGTCTTGCGGTGGACCAAGACGATGCCGAGGCCCAATTTGCGCTCGCCAACATGTACTTCTCGGGTCGCGGCGTGCGACAGGACATGACCGAGGCCATACGGCTCGTCACGTTGGCCGCAGAACAGGGATACATCCGGGCCCAGTTCAACCTTGCTCTCAGCTACGACACGGGCACCGGCGTACCTCGCGATCCTGTCGCGGCAGCCACGTGGTTCACCCGCGCCGCTGAGCAAGGCGACCCGGCGGCCCAGCAGAACCTGGGAGTCATGTACGCGAACGGCGATGGCGTAGCACGTGACTTCGTCTCGGCGTATGTGTGGCTGACGCTGTCCGCGTCGCAGACGGACGGAGCGGCCCGGGCCACTTCGCTCGCCGGTCGGGACATTGTCGAGCAAAGGATGACCGTGGCGGAACGAGAGACGGCCGAAGAACGGGTCCTCCGGCGGGCGACCGGGGCGACACGTCGGTAACGCGAGCCAGACCAGGACTTGCGGCTCGCCGTGCGTGTCTCGCCACTGCTTGCGTCCGGTCCCGGTGCGGCGTGTTCTGTGGTGCTAAAATGGATCACACTTCCCCCTGGGAGCGGGGGTGTGATCCGAGGAGAATCTCACAGATGACAAAGAGATACGTCGCAGCGGTATTGTCAATAGCCGTGATCGTGACGTGCGTGCCGTTGGCACTCGCCCAGTCTGGAGACCCCACGATACCAATGCGGCGACCGCATGGCGACCCGGATATCTCTGGCATTTTTACATTCCGCACGCTGACCCCATTCCAACGCCCGGAACAGTTCGCTGAACAGCAGACGCTGGATGTCGAGACCGCTGCGGCATTCGAGGCGTCGGAGCGCACCCGGCAAAACCGTGATCTGTTCGATCCGGTCGCCGGTGCCCGCAGTGCTGGGTATGCCCCTCGGTCAGAGGGCGGGGTGTTGTCCTATAACGAGTTCTGGTATGAACGTGGTGTCGATCTCACGGACGACAAGCGGACGTCGCTGATCATCGACCCGCCCATCGGCCGGTTGCCGGCTCGAACCCCACAAGGCGCGGCCGCGGCACGTGCCCGTGCCGCCGACCGCCGCGAGCACATGTATGACTCCTACGAGAACCGCAGTCTCATGGACCGGTGCATCCTGGGATTCACTGCGGGCCCTCCGATGTCCTCTGGCGCGTACAACAACAATGTGATGATCTTCCAAACTGAAGGCCACGTTGCGATCCTGAATGAGATGGTGCACAACACCCGCATCATCCCGATCGACCGAGGTGACGACGTCACCAAACCACCATTCAAGCAGTTCTCCGGTGTCTCTCGTGGCCGCTGGGAAGACGAGACATTTGTGGTTGAAACCAGCCAGTTCCGTGGGGGCGAGAGCCGAGGAACAAGCCCGAACAAGCACCTAATCGAACGATTTACACGCATCAATGGGGACCGGTTGGCCTACGAGTACACCGTGACCGACAATACGGTGTATAGCGCACCCTATACAGTGCTGATGCCATTTCGTCGCACCGACGGTCCACTCTTCGAGTATGCCTGTCACGAAGGCAACATTGGCATGCACGGCATCCTCGCCGGGGCACGGCAGCTGGAGCTCGACGGTCGAGAGCTACGCCCGTAACCGTCGTCTCTCTCAGGACCTGTGTTGCACCCGGGCCGACGCCGCGGACACAGACGGAGTCGGCCCGTCGTTTTTTGCGGTACACGAGGACCGCACAAAGATTGGAGGTTGCTCATGGTTCGACCCAACGCAATACGTCTCGGAATGGCGAGCACCGTTTTGGTCAGCGGGCTGACATTTGGTGCCTGTGGTGGTGAGACGTCGGTCACCGAGGTAGAAATTTCCACCGCCGTCGTCTACGAGGGCGCGCGGGTTATCGTCGGGAACGGCGACGTGATCGAGTCGGCCACACTCGTTGTCGAGGAAGATCGTCTTACCGCCGTCGGCGACAGCGCGTCGGTCGACGCTCCGGACGGGGCGACCCGTGTAGATCTGACTGGTCGCACCGTGATGCCGGCGATCGTCGATACCCACGTACATCTTCGAAGCGAGTCTCGGGACGAGCTTGTGGAGGACCTGCAACGGAAGGCCTACTACGGCGTGGCCGCCGTTCTAAGTCTGGGACGCGGGACCGGTGAGGTGGCGATGCAAGTCCGGGACGAACTTATATCCGGGACGGCTCTCTACCGCACAGTCGACCGCGGGATCACAGCCCCCGAACCAGGCCGCACCGAGGTCCCACACTGGATCACGACGGAGGAAGAAGCACGGTCCGCCGTGCAAGAGATAGCCGCCACCAGTCCCTCCATGGTGAAAATTTGGGTTGACGATCGTGGCGGCCAGTTCGACAAGTTGACACCGGAGCTGTACGGCGCGGTGATCGACGAGGCGCATCAGGCAGGCCTTCGGGTGACGGCTCATGTCTTTACGCTCGAAGATGCGAAGGGGTTACTCGAGGCCGGGCTTGACGCCTTCGCCCACGGCATCCG
>JAYZGM010000203.1:0-8781 GCA_036336225.1 Acidobacteriota bacterium
AAGCTCAACATCTTGCCAGCGAGCTCGGTGGTCCGTTCCCGCAGATCCTCATAGTAGAGGACCCGGAGATTCATGTGCCGATGCTGGATCGGTGGGGCCCACCTGTTCATGAACGCGACAACCCGTCGGATGCCCAACTCCCCGCGGATGAATTCCTCGAGGTCGACATCTTTTGCAGGCAACCCGTTGCGGTATTTGAGGTGATAGTAGTGGCTGACGACTACGTCGCGCGGGTCGCGCGCGATGAACATGGTCGGCTTGGTCAAGAACTGATCCGGGTCGGTCGAGACGGCTTGGTACGACTTCTTCCCCGCCATCCCGCAGTGAGAGAAGGCCACCTTCGGCAGCTCCGGGTGTTCGCCGAGGAGCTGATGGAACGTGGTGTCGAGCTCTGGTTTGATCGGAAACTCGTGCTCGAGATGCCGCTCGCACAGCAGCTCGAGGCAGTAGTAGTAATAGAGAAAGGAGAACCACGTTCGGCCTGATTTCGGATAGGACACGACGGTCGCCGAGTTGGCGTCCGCTGCAGCAGCACGGGATGCCGCGACGGTCCGGCGTTCGCGTCGGCGTGTGAGCTTGCCTTCGAGGCGGACCCGTTTCTGTTTTTCGGCCGTGAGGCGAGCTTCCTGATCCTCGTAACGGCGCCGCAGACCGGCCAACTCCCGTTTCGCCTGGCGGAGCGACCGCTCTGCGCCGACCAGCGCCGTGCGCCACCTCAGAACAGGGAGTCGGTTCAGGATCGACATTTGTCGTGCACAAATCCGGCGACGTATACGATGTCACACCTATCTGCTGAAGATGCCATACCAGACCCGCGCCCGCTTCTTGCGTTCGAAGCGTTCGCCGAGCCGGAGCCCCGCACGGGTCAACGAACCCAACACCGCCTCCTCGCACTCGGGGTCGACTTCGACGAGGACGCTTCACGGAGGGCTCGATGCCACTCGCTGTGAAGAAACTCCTGAAACCGACTGTGATTGGCGAGTCCCGTCAGGCCATCGAGACGGGATTGTGTGGCGATCGTCCGTCGCGCAACATTCAATTCGTCGGATTGTTCGCGAAGCGCGGTTGAGAGTTGACGGGTCTCGTGCTGGAGACCTCTTCCCCGGCGCCAGAAGTACGAGACCCCCAGGGCTAGAGCAACCAACACGCTCCATAGGGTTGTTTCGGTAGCTCCTCACTCGTTTCCAGTTGCCCGCTGTCTCTCTGCCCCGTTTGTAATCTCCGGGTTGCGTGATGAGAGCAATTTGGGCCAGAATGCCTTAGTCTAACCGTTGAGTGTCAAATATTCCGCGTCACCGGTCCGTCGCCGAGCGTCGGGTCCCCGGGACGTTGTTGGTATTTTGATCGAACGGCTAATTTCGTATCGGTTCATTCGGGCGAAAGGAGTGCGGGCTCATGAAGAGATGGCCACGCCGTCTGGTTCTGTCGTGCGTCCTGTTCGTCGGTTGTGGGGGCGCGGCGACGCCGGAACTACAACTCGTGGAAGATGCGGCCGAGGCCATGGGGAGTCTTAGGACCGTCCGGGAAACCACGGGGGTCCTATTGGAAGGCCAGGGTCGCACCTATCGTCTTGGCCAAAATATGAGGCCACGGGCGGATCTTCCCTTTTACGAGGTCGAGAATTACCAGCTGCAGGTCGATTTTGCCAACCAGCGATGGCAAGTACGTCAAGACCGAACGACGACGTTCTTGACCGGGAGTCCGCTCTATGGCGTGCGCCAGACCTTCGGTCTCGATGGCGACGTTGCTTACGACCAAGCAGGTGACCAGGCGGTCCAAGGGTCGGACCAGGTTGCGGCGGAGCGCTGGGCGGAGATGTATCACAACCCGCTTGGCATCGTCTTGCTCGCGCTTGACGAGACCTCGACAGTGGGCAACCTCCGCGAGGAGGACGGACAGCAGCTTGTCGATGTGGTGGCGACCAATGGTACACAGTTCACACTCGGCATCGATGCCAGCACGGGTCTGCCGAGAAGCGTGACATCGGTGCGGTATCACCCTGTGCTGGGAGACGTAGCCTACGAAACCGTCTTCGAGGACTATGGCGAGACCGGTGGGCTCGGTGGCTTTCAGGCTCGGCTGACACTGCCCCGCCAGTACACCACCAATCTCGATGAACACACGATTGCCGAATACCGAGTGACGTCAGACAACAACGCCCAGCTGGGCAACCTATCGGCTCCGTCGCCGGAGCCGGCGATGGTCAGTACGTCCGTCGAGGCCGAAGAGATCACCGATGGCGTTTGGTTTCTGACCGGTGGGTCGCACCACAGTGTGCTCGTCGAATTCGACGAGTTTCTCGCCTTGGTCGAGGCGCCCCAGAACGAGGCCCGGACGCTCGCCGTGATCGAGCATGCCCGGCAGCTTCAACCCGAGAAGCCGTTGCAGTATGTGGTCAACACACACCATCACTTCGATCACTCGGGTGGTATTCGCGCCGCCGTCTCGGAAGGACTGACGGTGATCACACACCAGATCAACCGGACGTTCTTCGAGGACCTCGTGGCCCGACAGCACACCCTTATGCCGGACGCATTGGCCACCAACCCACAACCACTGACCATCGAGACGGTCACTGCAGACGAAGTGTATGAGTTGACCAGCGGCAGCCGGACGCTCCAGGTCGCTCGTATTTCCGGAGACCGTCACGGTGACGGGATCGTGATGGCCTATCTGCCACGCGAGCGAATCTTGATCGAAGCCGACGCGTTCTCGCCGACCTCGAATGCGGCGCCATTCGCGGCGGCGTTACTCGAGAACATCGAGGAGCGTGAGCTCCGGGTCGAGTTGATCGTGCCGATTCATGGCGGTGTATCGACGATGGAGGATCTGGAGAGCGCGATCCGGCGCGAAGAAGGGTTGTCGTAGTCTTTCTGGATTCGGTGTGTACTAGATGGTCGGCCCTGGCGTGTCGCCAGAGCCGGCCATCTTTGTCCTGGCGAGCCAGTGGCCGCGTCCCCGAACCGGCGAGTGGCCCGTCTACTCGTGTTTCCGTTCGCCCCATCCCGTATCATTCCCTGCTTGTTGTCCGTGCGTCCTCCTCAAACCGATGCTGATTCGTGAACGCCTCCGTGTCTTCGCGCCCGCGACCCTCTCGAATCTCGGACCTGGATTCGACATTCTCGGGCTTGCGGTGGAACACCCTGGCGACGTGGTTTCCGCTGAATGGTCAGAGACCCAGGGTGTCGAGATTGTCGAGATACGAGGCGATGGTGGTCGATTGAGCACCGATCCCGCCGAGAACGTTGTCGGAATCGCGGCCTCGGCGGCTCTTCGTGTGTTCGACCGGCGGGGGGCAACCTCCCGCCCGCCCGGCGTCCGGTTGTGGCTCGAGAAACAGATGCCGTTGGCAAGCGGGCTCGGGAGCTCGGCGGCGAGCAGTGTGGGCGGGGCCGTGGTCGTGAACGAGCTGCTTGGCGGCGCGCTCGATCGGGACGAAGTGATTGGTTGTGCGCTGGAGGGTGAGTGTTCTGTCTCAGGCGGGGTGCACGCGGACAACGTGGCCCCGTGTGTGATCGGTGGGTTCGTCTTGATTCGCACCTATACGCCGATGGAGCTGCTCCGGTTGCCCGTGCCGGACGCGTTGCGCGTCGCGGTGGTACATCCGCACACGAGTGTCGTCACCGCTGAGGCCCGTCGCTTGGTGGCGGCGCAGCGTTTTGAAATCGGGCAAGCCGTAGCAAACCTGGGTCAGCTCGGGGCGCTGGTGGCGGCGCTCTATCGCTCTGATATGGAGTTGTTCGGTCGATCCATCAGTGATGCTCTGGTCGAACCGATTCGGGCCCCACTCGTGCCCGGGTTCGCCGAGGTCAAAGAGACGGCACTGGGTGCCGACGCCCTCGGATGCTCCATCTCGGGCTCCGGGCCGTCGGTGTTTGCGTTCGCCCGGTCGACACCGCATGCCGAGGATCTCGCCGGGCGCATGGCCGAACGGTTTCGAGAGGTGGCCGGCTTGGGCAGCGATAGCTACACCGGGCGAATCAACACGCGTGGCGCCGCGCTCATGGACTAGCCGCCCGTGGCAAAAGTACCGCTGCATTGGACCGACGTTGAATCCGGCCGACCGGCGTTGTTCAGCGGTCACTTACTGGCGGTATGGTCCTGCTTCACGCCTTGTTCGGCCGGCGCCGCCCCGATCTCGGCGCGCCGTGCGACTCTTACCACGGGCTGCTAGGCAAACTCGGCCACCTTGGGCGCCGGTGGGGTGGTTGGGGGTGCCGCGGAGGCGGTCGGCGACTGTATCGGCATGACGACCCAGGCCACGGCATAAGCGACCGCACCGCCCACGAACCCGGTGCCAAATCGTCAAGAGCACCCCGAGAAGGATGGCCCCGAGGATGGTGAGCACGATCCAGATGACAATGGCTCGAGCCATCGACGATCTCTCTCGCACAACGTGCACACGTCATTGCATAAACTCCTGTGCTCTGTGATGCGACCATCCGGGCTAGGCGGTTGTGGCTCAGAAGTTGCGAAGTGGGGGCAGGGGACACTAGCATCGGCTGGCGAGTGGGCGCCATGAATCCGGATTCGCCTTACACGTGACCAGGACGGGCCAGTAGTGGGTGCGATCACCCTTCACATCTCCGCCAGCGCCGCGGCGCGACTCGACAATGCGCATGGTGTCCTCGACACGCTCTCGGTGGCGTCAGAGGCGCTGCTCGTTGGAGCCACGCGCGAGGCGGTCGACGACTTTGCTCGCGTGCGCGCGAATCGTCGCGGTGCCAGTTTCGGTCTCCATCGTTTCAGTCTTCGCCAACTAGCATCTCGGGTGGCCTCCACTCGGCTGGCACGCGAGCATCTCGCTCCGGCCACAAGTCTGGGGGCCGAAGCGGTCGCGGCGCGGGCCGCCTTTGAAGAGGTCGGCGAGGAAACACTCCGTTACTTCACACGCATCGCCCGTCTCCGGAGCTTCGGGCGTACGCTGGCTTCTACGCTCAACGAGCTTCGGTTCGGCGACATGGCAGGCGAGAGGCTCTCACGGTGTGGGCCCGCCGGGGCCGATGTCCAACTCCTGGCCCGTCGTTACGCAGACCAGCTTGCACAGGCGCAGCTAGTTGATATCCCAAGGCTGTATCAGCTTGCGACCACCGTCATCCGTGAATCTGACACGATTGGTATCCCCCTCGAGGCCCCGATGGTGCTGGTGGATGTGCCGGTCCATGACCAAGTCACGCTCGAATTGGTGGCGGTGCTTGCAACCCGGGCCGAACGTCTTGACGTGACCGTCGCGGATGGGGACACACGCACCCGGGTTGCTCTCGAGCGGCTCCCGGAGGTGACGAGTCTCGTCGTCGCGGACCCTGCCGACGCAACCGCGCCGCTCTCTCGCGTGCGGGCGCGGTTGTTTCAATCGATGGAGCTGCCTTCGACCGAGACTGCGGTGACCGCCGACGAGGAGGTCACATTGTTCTCGGCGCCGGGGGAGACACGTGAGTGCGTGGAGATTGCGCGGGCGGTCCAACGGCAAGCGCGAGCCGGGGTGCCGCTCGACCAGATGGCGGTGCTCTTGCGTGCGCCGCAGGTCTACGCCGGGTTGCTCGAAACGGCCCTCCGGCGAGCGGGCGTCGAGACCTGGTTCGTGCGCGGGACACGAGCGCCCGACCCGGCGGGGCGTGCCTTCCTGGCGTTGCTCGGGTGTCGGGCCGAACAGCTTTCCGCGCGTCGTTTTTCCGAGTATCTGTCGCTCGGACAAGTACCTCGACCCGATGCGAAGGGCGCACCCCCAACGAACCGCGCACGTTGGGTGCCACCCTCCGGTACGGACGTGCTCGCCGAGGAGGCCCGGCCGGTACAGCCATCGTTGTTCGCCCTGGTTGACCTCGAAGCCGAAACAGACGGCGGACTTGGCTCTGAAACCGATCCGCCCCCCGTCGTGGAAGGCGCCTTGCGTGCCCCGTGGCGGTGGGACCGGCTGTTGGTCGAGTCGGCGGTCATTGGCGGTCGTGATCGTTGGGCGCGACGGCTGACCGGTCTTGAGCACGAGCTGCGTGTGAGGCTCGAGGAGTGCTTGAGCGAGGACCCGGAGTCTCCACGGGTGCGTCGCCTGGCTGGTGATCTGGACGACCTCGGACATCTCAGTCGTTTCGCGTTGCCGGTGATCGAGCGGTTGAGCGAGTTTCCGGAGCGCGCACTTTGGGGCGAATGGCTCGACCGCCTCGAGGCGTTGGCACCGATGGTGCTTCGATGGCCGGACCGCGTGCTGGCGACGTTGACTGAGCTTCGGCCGATGGCGGACGTGGGTCCGACCCCGCTGGCCGAAGTGCAGGACGTGTTGGCGGAGCGGCTCACCGAGCTGCAGGCGGACCCTCCGGCTCGACGCTACGGGCGCGTGTTCGTCGGTGCGCCGGAACACGTGCGCGGTCGAGTCTTCCACGTCGTGTTTGTGCCCGGGCTGGCCGAACGAGTTTTCCCACAGAAGCAACGACAAGACCCGCTGCTTCTCGACGACCTCAGACGCGTGCTCAATACAGGAACCGGAGAAAAGTGGACCGAAGATAACCCGGTGTTGGGGCTCCCGGTGCTCGACGACCGGGCAGCGAGCGAGCGGTTGTTGCTGAGACTGGCCGTGGGTGCTGCCACCCGACGGCTGTATCTTTCGTATCCCCGATTGCAGTTGGGTGAGTCGCGGCCGCGCGTCCCGTCCTTCTATGCACTCGACCTTGAGCGAGCTCGCACCGGTCGAGTGCCCGATTTTGCCGTGACCGAACGCGAGGCGTTCCGTCGTGTCGATTCGCGGCTGGCCTGGCCGGCCCCGCCCGACCCGGACGATGCAATAGACGATACCGAGCACGACCTCGCCGTGCTGGGCCCCTTGCTCAGACAGCACGTGTCCCCGGAGCTGACCGGCCGAGCGCGCTATTTGCTTCAGCTCGAGCCGGGGCTCCGCCGGTCGCTGCTGACCCGCTGGGCGAGATGGAAGCCACCGTGGAGCCGGTATGACGGGTTGTATCACCCGGATACGGCCGCCCACGAAGCGCTCGACACTTATCGACTGTCCGCCCGCCCATACTCCGTGTCCGCCCTGCAGCGGTTTGCGATGTGTCCGTATCAGTTCCTGCTGGCAGCCGTGTTCCGGCTCCAGCCGCGTGAAGAGATCGCGTCACTCGAGCGACTCGATCCCCTCACCCGGGGTCGCATGTTTCACGAGGTGCAGGCGGAGCTCGTGCGCGCACTCGAGATGCGTGGTGCCCTTCCCGTTACCCGCGAGCGTCTCCAGGAGACCTGGACGTTACTAGACGAGACGCTCGATCGCGTTGCCGCCAGGTACTACGAGGAGCTGGCGCCTGCCATCGACCGGGTGTGGACCGATGAAGTCGAAAAATTGCGCACTGACCTCAAGGGGTGGGTACACCAGGTATCGGACGAGGACGGGGAATGGATCCCGATCCGAGCCGAGCTGGGGTTCGGCTTCCCGGCGGTTCCGGGCCGGGACGCGCGGAGCGTCCCGGAGCCGGTCTCGCTCGAGGGCGGATGGAAGCTGCATGGCATCGTCGACCTCGTCGAGGCTCGAGCTCGGCCGACCGTTGACGGTGAGTTGCGTGTGACTGACCACAAGACGGGCCGGAATCGCACGGCGGAGCGGATGGTCGTCGGGCATGGAGAGGTCTTGCAACCGGTCCTGTATGGCATGGCGGTTGAGCAGGCCCTCGGGCGTCCAGTGAGCGAGTCGCGTCTGTTCTTTTCCACCGTGGCCGGTGGTTATACGACACGCACGGTGCCGCTGGGTGAGACCGAGCGGAGGCATGGCCTCGAAGTGTTGACCATCATCGACCGCGCCCTCGAAATGGGGGTCATCGTGCCGGCGCCCCGCCGCGGTGCCTGCGCGTGGTGCGACTTCCGCCCGGTGTGTGGACCGTGGGAGGAAACCCGCGTCCTTCGCAAGGACGAAACGAAGTTGGTCGACCTGAGCGTCTTGCGTCGGCTGCCCTAGTGTTTCGCGAACCACTCTTCAGGACACGTGATTCGCTCTGTGTCGTAGCCATGATGGAACAGATACTGGTTGATGCGGCCGAACGTGAGCGCATCCGGACGTCGCTGGATGAGTCGCTCTTGGTCGAGGCGGCGGCCGGAACGGGGAAGACGACCGAGCTTGTGACCCGAATCGTGAACGTGCTGGCCACCGGCAAGGCGCGGGTGGACGGGATGCTTGCCGTGACGTTCACTGAGAAGGCGGCCGGCGAGCTCAAGCTGCGCCTACGCGAAGGGCTTGAGCGTGCCCGTCATGAGGTGACGGGTGCGCGTCACGAGACGACGAATCAGGCCCCTCGTGACGTTGCGGCGCGGGTGCGCAACGTCGAACATGCCATCGCCCACCTCGAAGAAGCGCAGGTCAGCACCATCCACGGGTTTTGCGCCGATCTGCTGAGAGAGCGTCCGGTCGAGGCTGGCGTCGACCCCCGATTCGACGTGCTGGCCGATCCGCAGCGTTTTTTTGGGCAGGCTTTCGACACGTGGCTGCAACCGACGCTGTCCGACCCACCCGAAGGAGTGCGGCGTGCCCTGAGCCGGCGGTCGGCGGGTGGCTTGAGTGAGCCGGATGTCAAGGAGCGGCCGACCGAGCGACTCCGAAAGGCGGCGGCGGATCTGGCCGAATGGCGCGATTTTCGGGTCAGCTGGCGTCGGGAACGGTTCGAACGAAAGGCAATCGTCGACCAGATCGTCGCCCACCTCATTGATTTCGCAGAGCTGGCCGACAAAGTGAAGAACCGGCGCTCCGATCGGTTGTATCGCGACGTGCGGCCCGCGTTGTTGCTGGTGCGAGCGATCAAGAAGCAGGAC
>JAYZGM010000204.1:0-5922 GCA_036336225.1 Acidobacteriota bacterium
ATGTCCGCCACGTCCGCTCACGTCTCTGGATGAGTCTGCAGATACAAACTGACGGCTACGTAGTAGCCCACATAACCCAACGAGGAGACCAGGAGCCAAGACGGCGGACTGGGAAATCGGGCGAGCATAGCGACACACATGACAGCCCAGGTCCCCGTCGCCACGAGGGTCTCCTGACGCCAGCGCGTCATGCGGGAGGGATAGACCCATTTGAGGGGCACAAAGGCAAACACCGCGAGCACAACCACGAGCGTTGCATTGACGCGAGGGTCAAGGTCGCCGAGAAACAGATAGAACGCCACAATGTTCCAGTAGGACGGGAACCCAAGAAAGAAGCAATCGCTGGTCTTGGCGTTTCTTTGACAGAACTGGTAGGCCGACGCGACACAGATGACCGCCGCCACGCTCACTGAGATTGAGGTCGGGAGCAGACCGGCGTGATGCATGACGAACGCGGGGACAAAGACATACGTCACGTAGTCCATCGTGTTGTCGAGCAGAGCTCCATCAAACTCGGGCGTGACCCGTTTCACGCCGACCATCCGAGCCAATGTCCCGTCGACGGAGTCAACCGCGCCGGCGACAAACACCCACCCGAACGTGGTCTTCCAGTCGCGCTCGGTGGCCGCAACCAACGCGAGCAGCCCCCACACGGCGCCGCTCGCCGTCAACGCGTGCGTGACCCAGGCAGCGATCCACCGACCTCTGGTGCGCTCGGCAAGGAACATCGTCGAATCACAAGTCTATCCAAACGTGGGCTTGGCTCCACACTGTGGCCTCGCCCCCAACCTGCCCCGCCAGGGTATGCTTGCCTTCGCCGGTGCTCGGCACAACTCGTAGTTCAGAGGTAGCTATGCCCACTTGCTGGCCCGTGCGTCTTACCATTCCGCTCCTCATGTTGCTCTGTCTCTGGACAACCCCGGCGCGTGGGCAATATGGCGCTCCCGACGGAGAATGGCCGACCTATGCTGGCGACCTCGGGGGAACGAAATACTCGGCGCTCGACCAGATCGATGCGTTGAATTTTTCGGACTTGGAGATCGCGTGGCGATGGGAGTCGGCCGATGGGGCACTCGATCTTGAAGCGTTGCGGGAGCGGCACCCGGAAATCGGGATTCGCAACTTCAAGACGACACCACTGATGGTCGACGGTGTGGTCTATGTCTCGACGCCACTCGCATTGTCGGCCGCCCTCGACGCCGGCACCGGCGACGTACAGTGGCTCTACGACCCACAGGCGTATCTGGCTCCACCCTATCCGCACGCGAGCGTCTTGAGCTATAACACCCGCGGGCTCGCATACTGGACCGACGGCGACCGCGCTCACATCCTGTATGGCACAAACGACGGCTATCTCCTGGCGGTCGATGTCGAGACCGGGCAACCGGTTTTCGATTTCGGCGACAACGGACGTGTGGACCTCACTGCGGACATTCCACGTGCCACCCGTGGCACCACCGACCGGTTTGGTTACAGCTGGCTCGGGGTCGCGTCGGCTCCCATCGTGGCCCACGACGTTATCGTCACCCCAACCGTCGTGTCCGATATCGCCATTGCCAAAGAAGCTCCGCCCGGGTGGGTGAAAGGGATCGACGCGCGCACCGGAGAGACGAAGTGGACGTTTCGGACCGTCCCCCAGGCGGACGACTTTGGCTCTGACAGCTGGCAGAACGAATCATGGCGATACTCCGGAAACACGAACGCATGGGCCACGTTCGCCGTCGACGACGAGCTTGGCTACATCTACGTGCCTACTGGCACCCCGACCAGCGACTACTAGGGCGGGCATCGACTCGGTGACAACCTGTTTGCCGAAAGCTTAGTGGCACTCGACATCGAGACCGGGCAGCGGATGTGGCACTTCCAGGCCGTGCACCACGGGGTGTGGGACTACGACTTTCCAACCCACCCCAACCTGGTCGATGTAACGGTTGACGGTCAGGCCACCAAGGTGATCGCACAGGTGAGCAAGCAGGGACACACCTATGTGTTCGATCGTGTGACCGGCGAACCGGTGTGGCCGATCGAGGAACGCCCGGTCGAGACCAACACAGACCTCGCCGGCGAAGTCCTTTCGACAACCCAGCCGTTCCCGACCAGTCCTCCGCCGTTCGAAGATCTTGGCGCGTCCATCGACCAACTGGTGGATTTCACCCCAGAGATTCGAGCGCTCGCGGTGGACGCTGTGCGCAACTATCGACTGGGCGGGCTGTTCACACCCCCGATGTTGTCGGTCGACGGCGGTCTTCAGGGCACGATTCAGCGTCCGGCGATCGGCGGTGGGGCGAACTGGGGCGGGTCGGCCGTCGACCCAGAGACGGGGCTGCTCTACGTGCCCTC
This sequence comes from Acidobacteriota bacterium, assembly GCA_036336225.1. GTDB lineage: Bacteria > Acidobacteriota > Vicinamibacteria > Vicinamibacterales > UBA8438 > JAJEEA01. The sequence continues at coordinate 2,341 of JAYZGM010000204.1, forward strand.
GCTCAACGCCTACTCGGTCATGAAGTACTACACGCCGGACCCGGCGGAAGGCGGCAATCTCAACTTGACACAAGGCGGATTCGACACGGCCCCGCTCATGCCCCAAGGACTTCCGCTGTTCAAACCACCCTACTCTCGGATCACCGCCATCGACCTCAACGCGGGAGACCACGCGTGGATGCAACCGAACGGCGACGGCGACCGGTATCGGAATCACCCCATGCTACGTGAGCTGGATCTCCCGCCGCTCGGTGGCGAGGGTCGTGGCGGCCCGGTGCTGACCAAGACCCTCCTGATCAGTGCGCTCACCGCCGGCGGGTCCGACGGAGGACCACGTCTCGTGGCTCGTGACAAGAGCACCGGTGAGGTCGTCGGGTCCATCGACCTGCCGGCCGGGGCCATCGGAACTCCGATGACGTACATGCACGCGGGTAAGCAGTTCATCGCACTGACGATCGGGGGCGACGTGCCAGAGCTGATCGCTCTTGCGCTCCCCTAGTGTCTAGCAGCCCGTATCGTTGCCCAGCTGAGGGCGGCACGACGCGCCGCCCTCAGCTGGGCGTAGCAGACAAACATGCGTGAACGACGGTTGGCCACAGCCCCGGATTGTTGGAGAGGACCACGATGGCATCAGACCGCGAGCTCGGACTTAATCGAAGGATCACGCGACGTGACTTCATCAATGGGGTTGCGATTCCGGTCGGGGCGACACTCGCGACTCCCGGGTGGGCGATTGGACAAGGACAGGCACCCCAGCTGGACGCGGGCCGCTCGTATCCTCCTACGTTGACCGGTCTGCGAGGCAGCCATGACGGGTCGTGGGAAGTGGGTCATCAAATGCGTGACCAACGTGGCTGGGACCTGTCCGGAGCCACCGACACCGGTGAGCGATACGACCTGATCATCGTCGGAGGCGGTATCAGCGGTCTCGCGGCCGCTCACTTCTTCATCAAGCACGTGGGACCCGAGGCCCGCGTGCTGATACTCGACAACCACGATGACTTTGGTGGACACGCCAAACGGAACGAGTTCCACTACAACGGACGCATGTTGGCGCTCAATGGCGGCACCTTGAACATCGAGTCACCAGAGCGCTACAACGCGCCCTCGAAGGCGTTGCTCGACGCGATCGGCGTCAACTTGGAGGGCTTTCTCACCGACAACCGAGAGAGCCGGCGGATGTATCGCCGTCTGGGTCTGGGCTCAGCCTACTTCTTCGACCGTGAGACGTGGGGCGTCGACCGATTTGTGAAGCGAGAGGCGGGCGGCCGGTATAACGCCGGCTTCCTGAAGAAGACCCCACTATCGGACCGGGCTCAATACGACCTGCTGCGTCTGTATCAGGACACGCTGCCAGACTACTTCCCCGGGTTGGACTCAGCCGAGAAAAAAGCACGGCTCGCCAAAGTCAGCTACACCGACTTCATGCTGAAGCAGGTACAGGTCGATCCCCAGGTTATGTGGTTCTTCCAGAATACCGGGAACGGTAGCTTCTCGGTGGGCGCTGACGCCTTGCCCGCCTTGTTCGCCTGGGAAATGGGTCTACCCGGCTTTAGCGGCATGCAGCTCGAGCCCACTCCAGATGGCGTACTCGCTAATCTCCCAGGCGGGCACCACGGACGACAACGAGAAGGACAGCAGGCCGTACATTTCCCAGACGGCAATGCCACGATCACGCGTCTCCTCGTCCGGTGGTTGATGCCTGACGCGGTGCCCGGGCAAACCCAAGAAGACGTCGGCACCGCCCGCGTCGACTATGCTCGGCTCGACCGTTCCGGCCAGACCGCCCGGATTCGGCTTAATAGCACCGTGGTCAACGTCCGACACCGCGGGAGCGGGTCCGGACGCGACGTTGAGGTGAGCTACGTGCGTGACGGCCAGACCCAACGGGTCGTGGGCCGTGCCTGCGTGATGGCATGCTGGAATTCGGTGATCCCCTACATCGTGCCGGAGTTGCCAGAGCAACAGAAGACGGCGCTCGCGTTTGGGGTAAAGGCGCCGTTGGTGTACACCAGCATCGCGATCCGGAACTGGACCGCATTCGAGCGACTTGGGGTCAGCCGGGTGAGCACCCCGACCATGTTCCACACCGGCGTACGGCTCGACGAAGCTGTTAGCCTGGGAGACCTCCGGCACGCCGAGTCGCCCGAGGAGCCGATCGTGTTGAGTCTCTCTCGTTACCCCCAGGCGCCCGGCTTACCGCGGAAAGAACAGCACCGACGAGGGCGTCAAGAGCTGCTAACGACACCCTTTGAGACGTTTGAGCGCAAGCTACGCGACCAGTTGGGCCGCGTGCTTGGGGACGGCGGGTTTGACCCGGGGCGAGACATCATTGCTCTCACGGTCAATCGTTGGCCGCACGGCTACTCCTACACCTACAACAGTCTGTATGACCCAATGGAGTGGGTGTTCACCTCGAGCGCGGAGCGTCCGTGTGTGGTTGGACGACAACCGTTCGGGCAGATCACGATCGCCAACTCGGATGCCGCCGCCAGCCCACACACGGACGCCGCGATTCTGGAGGCCCACCGCGCGGTGCAGGAGGTCCTACAGCGACGAGCGATGCCATCGGTCGCTGACTGAAACCGGTCGGGGGAAGGGGCGCGCATGCGGCCCCCGCGCAGCGCCCGCGTGGGGTTCGGGGCGAAGCCCCGTCTAGACTAATTCCAGAGCATCGTCCAGCGTGTGAAGTACTCCGACTGGCCCCACGCGATGCGAAGCGCCCCGCTCGGAATCAGCCCGGCCGCGGCGGGTACATCGGGCTCCAAGGTGATCGTCAGACTTTGCACTTGCTCGGCGAGGGACCGCCGCGAGACCGGCGTCCTCCCAAAATCCTGGGTTGGATCGTAGTCGGTCCCCCATTGCCGAGTCTCTTGGCTCACGATCAGGTCGGCACCCGTTTCTCTCGGAAGGAGAAACAGCGTGTACTCGCCGCGGGGCACGTCCAGATCGCCAAAGCGCACGTCAAAATCTAACACCAGCCGGGTAGCCCAGTTGGCCCCCACGCGCCACACCTCCCCATAGGGAACCAGCCCCCCGAAGATCCTCCGACCCCGGGCATGCGGCTGGCCATAGTCGATGGTGATACGTGACGGACCCGAATGCGATGGGGTACGGGTAAACCAGCCTCCCCCCTTTAAGACTCGGCCATCGAACGTGACACTGGTAGTCACCCGTCCACTGGGAGCCACTTGTGGTCGTGGCCCAATCTCTTGTGCGGTCATCCCAACGGGGACCAACGCGAGCAGGCAAGCTAGGGTCCGCATACGTCCCATTCTAGTGTCCTGTCTCACAAACAAGCTGACATAATCAGATGGCTCGATGATGACCACGCTTCGAGATCTCTCTCCACTCGCTGTTTTTCTCCTCCTGGGAGCAGCCGTATTTGCCCTTGACAGGTGGGTCGTGACCGATACGACCGAGGGTCACGTGATTCGCGTCACCGAGGAGCAGATTGCCGGAGTGCAGGAGCGCTGGGTGGCCCAATGGGGCCGCCCCCCCACCCCCCAGGAGTTGGAGGGGCTTCTGGACGACACCGTCAGAGAGGAGATCCTCTATCGTGAGGCGCAGCGTCTCGGGCTC
>JAYZGM010000205.1:0-6203 GCA_036336225.1 Acidobacteriota bacterium
TTTGGTGGAGGGGGCTTTGGTGGTCGGCGGGGTGGGTTGGGTGGTGGCGCCGCGACGCTGGTGATTGTGCAGTCCGCGGAAGTCCTGATCATTGAGAGGCAAACCGAACGCGGTAGCCGGGTCGTGACCTACGGCTGGATGGACGAGAAAGCACTCACACCGGCCCCAGAGGCGACCTGACCACAACGTCGTCTTGGGAGGGCGGGACCCTTGTGACTGAGGGAACCCAAGAGCTGAGTACCCCAAGAGGCAATTTCTCGATCGACCTGGTAGAGCGCCGAACGCTAGCCGACGACGGTCAGACTCTCACGGTCGAGTCTACCCGGACGACGCGCCGCGGCGACATCAGCGCAACGCTAGTGTACCGGAAGTAGAGACCCGCGCTTGGGTCCAACGTCACTTGGTGGTAAGGCCGTCGTTCAGTCTGACGACGATCGTGCGGTAGCGTATACTGAAAGGGTACTCGCCGCATGAGTCCCCGACCACGATCAGCCCGTGTTGGCCTTTGGCAGATACCAAGACCCGGGCTGCTCGTCGCCTCGGCGTGTGTGTTGCTGGCGCCGCCGGTGACGGTGGGGGCCGGACCGCAACTCACACCTCCGGCATCCGACTCGCCGGCGCGCGTCGCCAAAACGGCGGGGGAGCGAGCGGCGCGTTCCACACGGTCGGTATTCCTGATCCCCTTTGCGAACCGGTCTGAGGATCCGGCCAACGACTGGCTCTCGGTCGGTATCGCCGAGACTGTGGCGGCCGATTTTCACGCGGCCGGCTTCGCCGTCGATACGGTGGAGCCTCGGCCATCCGCTTCCGCTTTACCAACGACCGACATCTTCCGGGCGGCGCACGCCGCCGGAGCCGGATCGGTCATCACCGGTTCGTATGAGGTGGTTGGTTCGCTGGTCCGTATCACGGGGCGGTTGGTAGACGTGGCGAGCGAACTCGTCGCCGAAACCGTAACGGTTGTCGGCTCGCTAGACGAGCTCTTTTCGCTCCAGGATCGCATCGTTGCCGGGTTGAAAACCTCAGTCAGGGCCGAGGGTCCTGTTCTCGGCGGCGACGGCGGGGCCGGGTCGGGCGCGTTTCCGATCCGTGCTGGTGAGTTCCTACTCCGTGGACCCGACGACGGTCGCTGGGCCGAACCGCCGGTCGCACGACCAGGACCACGCCGGTCATCCGAGGCCTTGGGCGGTGGGGCTCCGCTCATACCGGTGGCGCCGGTGACAGAGACAGGGGCGGCCACTTCGGCCGGGATTCTCACCGGGCGACCTATTCTCAATGCGCGTCGGGCCAATCAACCCCCCACGATCGATGGGGCGCTTGACGATCTCGTGTGGCAGACGGCCACCCGCATCACCGATTTTGTGCAGGTCGTACCGGCTGAGGGGGCGTCGGCGACCGAGGCGACCGAGGTCTTTGTCGCGTTTGATAGCACGCACCTTTATCTTGGGATGTACGCCCATTACTCGAACCCGGGGATGGTTCGGGCTAATCGTGTCGACCGTGACCGCGCTTCGTTTGGCGACGATACGATCTCCTTCTACTTCGACACGTTTCTCGATCAACAGCGGGCTTTCGTTTTCACCCTCAACGGTTACGGGGTACAGGGGGATTCATTGCTCGGCGGGGGCAGGGGTGGCGGCTTCAGCGGCGTGCCACGAGGTGACCGTTCTTGGGACGCCTTGTTCGACTCCGGTGGCACGTTGGTCGATGATGGATGGCAGGCTGAAGTCGCCATTCCGTTTAAGAGCTTGCGGTATCCGTCGACCGACGGGGTCCATCGATGGGGGTTTCAAGTCGCGCGGTCTATCCGTGATAAGAACGAGACGGTCGTGTGGGCGCCGGTCTCACGAGACGTGTCGGGGTTTCTTCCGCAGATGGGTCTGCTGGATGGCCTCAGTGGACTATCCACCAGTCGGAATCTTGAGATTCTGCCGACGGTGACCGCCATTCAGGCTGGGTCGCTCGACCGCGCAACCGGCGACTTCACCGATGAGCGCCAACCGGAGGGCGGGGTCAATTTCAAGTATGGATTGACCTCCAACCTCACGGTGGACTTCACCTACAACCCAGACTTCTCTCAAATCGAATCGGATCGTCCCCAGATCGAGGTCAACCAGCGGTTCCCCCTGTTCTTTTCTGAGCTACGTCCTTTCTTTCTCGAAGGTCAGGAGATCTTTGACATTCGGGGTCCGGTCAACTTCATCCATACCCGCACGATTGTCGATCCGCGCTACGGTGGAAAGCTCACGGGTAAGGTTGGTAAGACGACGTTGGGGTTACTGGTTGCCAATGACGAAGCACCTGGCAATCTCGACGACCCCAGCGACCCAGTCTACGGTCGCACTGCAAACACGTTGATCGGTCGGGTTCGCTATGACCTCTATTCCGAGTCTCACATCGGTGCCATCTTCACCGACCGCGGCTTTATGGGTAGCTACAGCCGTTTGGCCGGGGTGGATAGCCGTTTTCGCTTGAGCCCCAGATCGTTCGTCGATTTCGCCGCCATCACTACCCAGAACCGTGATCTCGACGGGAACGAAACCACGGGGCCGATGCTCGACGCTGGGTATCGTCACAGCGGTCGTAACCTCGCGTACCGCGCCTCCTACTACTCGATCGATCCGGCGTTTGACACCGAAGTTGGCTTTGTCCGTCGTCGTGACATCAGACGGATGCGAACGGATGTGTCGTATCGATGGTGGCCCGAGAACTGGTTGATCAACTGGGGACCGGAGTTCGACTATAGTCGAAATTGGAACTTCGACGACGTGTTGGTGGACGAGGAAGCGCGTCTCCGGATGCGGATGACCTTTGCCAAGAACATCTCGTTTCGGGCCGACGTCCGCCGGGAGATGGAGCGGTTCGGTGGCATCAACTTCGACAAGACACGGTTTTCTTACTCCGGCAACGTCAGCGCGAGTCGGCTGTTCTCGTTTGGGGGCAGCTATTTCTGGGGCGATCAGATTCGCTACACCGAGACGCCGTTCCTTGGTGAGGGATCGAGTGGCAGCGTGTTCATGTCGCTCCGTCCGTTCAGCCGGCTCCAAAGCTCGATGAACATCAACACCAGTCGTTTGTTCGATCCGCTGGGCGAGAGTGAGGTGTTCGACGTCAAGATTTACCGAGCCCTCACAACCTACCAGTTCACGGACCGGTTGCTGCTGCGCAATATTCTTCAGCACAACTCGTTCAGCGGGACTTTGGGGGCGAATCTGCTTGTGACCTATCGGGTGAATTCCGGCACCGTGTTCTTCATCGGCTACGATGACCGGTATCAGCAGGGGGACATGTTGCTGGACGAGAACGACGAGCCGGTGTATTTCACGACCGATTTCCAGCGCACGAACCGCGCATTCTTTACAAAGATCTCCTATTTGTTCAGGTATTAGTCCATGAGACGGAGGTAGCTGTGTTTCGAGACATTTTCGGGGCTGGCATCGTTGTCGGTTTCGTGACCACGGGAATTTGTGGAGCCCAAGAGCTGCCACTCGATAAGCTCACCTTGCCCGAAGGATTTCGCATCGAGGTGTATGCGCCAGACGTGCCCAACGCGCGGTCGATGGCACGTTCGCCGGCAGGGACCCTGTTTGTGAGCACCCGGTCGGCGGGAGATGTGTATGCCGTGCTCGACACCGACCAGGACCAGAAGGCTGACGAGGTGTTGACGCTCGCCAGTGGTTTGAACATGCCCAATGGCGTCGCGTTCCGCGACGGCTCGCTCTATGTCGCCGAGGTCAATCGGGTTCTGCGATACGACGAGATCGAGTCGCGGCTCGAGAACCCGCCGGAGCCGGTCGTGGTCGACGACGCGTTTCCGACCGACCGCGCGCACGGGTGGAAGTTCATCCGCTTTGGTCCGGATGGAAAGCTCTATGTTCCCGTCGGGGCACCGTGCAACATCTGTGACCGGACCGACGAGGATCTTCGGTATGGCACCATTACCCGGATGGATCCGGATGGTGCCAACCAGGAAGTGTGGGCACATGGTGTGCGGAATTCGGTCGGTTTCGACTGGCATCCAGATACGGGTGAGCTTTGGTTCACCAGCAACGGACGTGACCAACTTAGCGACGAGCAGCCGGGTGACACGCTCAACCACGCGCCAGAGATCGATATGCACTTTGGCTATCCGTTCTGTCATCAGGGAGACATCCCGGATCCGGAGTTTGGCGAGCAGCGACGATGCGACGAGTTCGCCCCGCCGGCCCGCACGCTCGGCCCGCATGTGGCGTCGCTCGGGATTCGGTTCTACACCGGGACGATGTTTCCCGCCGAGTATCAGAATCGGATCTTCATCGCCGAGCACGGGTCCTGGAATCGAAGCCCCGAGGCCGGTCACACCGGTTTCAGGATCACCACGGCCACACTCGACGGGAACGAAGTAACGGACTATTCGGTATTTGCGGAAGGATGGCTTGATCCCGACAACAGCTCTTGGGGCCGACCGGTGGACATCGAAATCATGCCCGATGGCGCGCTGCTTGTTACCGACGACAGCGCCGATGCCATCTATCGGATCACCTTCGAAGGCTGAGGACGGTGATCAGGGTCCTCACGACGTTCGCCTAATCGAGACGATGTCTGCGCCCCAAAGACGAACGAGCCGACTTCTGGCGGTCTTCCTGCTGATGGCCGTCCCATCGACGGCTCAGCTGACGCCGGAGCTCGTCCGCGCCCGAACGGAACGGGAGTGGTCAATCAAAGCGGATAAGATGCGTCGACATCTGCTACCGCTCATGCGGCAGCACGAGATCGACCTCTGGGTCATCCTGAGTCGAGAGAACACGCCGGACCCGCTTGTTGAGCTGTTTGGTGGGTATGGGGTGACCGGATGGTATGGCCATCGCAACGCTTATCTCTTTTTTGATTCCGGGTCTGGCGATGAGCTGGAGACCACGGCTCTGGGCACCCACCTCAGCGGGCATCTCGGTCGCTTCTACGATCGGATTACCCTGTATGGCGAGGAGGGGCTCCGCCCACATCTGCGCGAGTATGTCGTGGCTCGCGATCCTCGACACATTGCCATCAACCAGTCGCGGACCATCAGCATGGCCGATGGACTCACCGCCGAGCTCAAGAGTTATCTGCTCGATACGCTCGGACCGACATATCAAGACCGCGTCGTGTCGTCGGAGCCGCTCGTAGTCGACTATGCCTCCGTGCACACCGGGGCAGAAGACATGGTCCAGCGAGAGGCGAGTCAGGCGACCTATGACCTCTTGCGTCGAGCCTTTTCGCGTGAGGTCATTACGCCCGGTCGTACCACGTTGATGGATGTGCAGTACTGGATTACGGCCGAATGGAAGCGACAGGGCTTCGAGTTCAACTTTCCGGCGTCACTCGATCTCCAACGCGTGGGAGGAGTCCGTCTGGATGACGCCGAGGATCCAGTGATTACGCGCGGCGAGTTGTTGCATGTGGATTTTGGAGTTCGTAGTTCCGGTATCGTGGCCGACCAGCAGAAGATGGCCTACGTGCTCCAGGATGGCGAGACGGCTCCACCGGTCGGTCTGGTGCGGGTGTTCGAGGGCTCCTCGCGCGCGGCCGACCTGATCCTCGACGCGATGCAGGTAGGCGAGACCGGAGCGGCAATCAAGGAGGTCGCCGAGCGGACGGCCGCTGAAGAGCAGATCGATCTCCTTGTCTACTCACATGTCCAAGGCTACTGGGTCCACGACGCGGGCATGTGGGCGATCCACGACTGGCCGGAGCGTTATGGCGATCATCCGAGGATCACGCTGAAGGACGGTGACTGGGTGTCGCTCGTGTTTGCGGTGACGGCGCCGGTTCCAGAATGGGGCGGGCAGCTGGTTACGATCATGCGCGAGGAAGATACACGGGTCACGGCATCCTCGTCTCCCGAGTATTTGTCCGGGCCTCAGGCTGAGCTCTGGATCATCGACTAAGGGTGCTGACTAGAAAAAAGTGCCGATGCAACCACCTCCTTCGTTGTTCGTCGGTTGCACACTCCCGGTCTGCGCCCTCCTCACGCCTCGTGGGGTGGGCGCCTCGGTACCCAGAAGTTGCCGACCTTATTTTGATCAGAGCCCTAACCGTGCGATATCGTAGAGGCCCGGGTCACGCTACGGCCCGACGCGTTCTGGTGAGGTGGCCGAGAGGCTGAAGGCGGCGGTTTGCTAAACCGTTGAGGGGGCTTTAACCTCCTCCCAGGGTTCGAATCCCTGCCTCACCGCCATTTATCT
>JAYZGM010000206.1:0-5009 GCA_036336225.1 Acidobacteriota bacterium
CGTGTCCAAATAACCGTCGAACAGATCACCGCCTCGATTTCGTCTCGGAGCCGCCGCCGTATCCTCTGGCGTTTCCCGCCCCTGGTTGCGAGCCGTCAGATCTGCTCCGAGCTTGGTTAAGCGCTCAACGACCTGGTTGAGCCCGTTGCGCGCGGCGTAGTGCAATGGGGTATTCCCCCGCGCATCAGCCGCGTTCACATCGTCGCCCCCGGCCACCGCAAGTTCGACCAGTTCGACAACATCGCGCTCAACTGCCTCCCGTGACGGAACCTCTGCTAGACGAAAGTACACATGTCGGTCACGGCGATCTCGCCCCAACCCGCCATTACCGGCATTCTCGAGATCCAGAGAATTGATCCGGTTGATCTCCATGGACGCCATCAAGGGCGTCTTTCCGTCCGGCATCGAGAACGTCGCCGTCGCACCAGCTGACACCAGCGCCCGCATGATCTCCACCTCGCCATAACGAGCCGCAAGATAGAGTGGCGTCGCACCAATCACATTCACACTGAACCCGTAGTCAGCACTCTGCCGCCGCGCCCCCGTCGCTCGCGTGATCGGGACGTCCAGGTCCACTCCATACGTCAGAAGCAGCTGGACAAGATCGTGGTTGCCTCGCAAGATCGCCGCGTGCAATGCCGTGAACCCCGCACGCCCTAGGTCGGGATTCGCACCGGACTCCAACAATACGCGTGCCACGGCCGTCTGATTCTTGAAGGCGGCCACCTCCAGCGCACTCCAACCGATAGGTGCCGTCTCGTCAGGATCTGCCCCGCCCGCAAGCAACATCCGCGTCGACGTGGCGTCTCCCTGCTGGGCGGCAAATAACAACGGCGTAAAGCCTCCCTGTTCGCGTTCTTCGATGTCTCCCCTCGCGATGTGCTCTTCGAAGCTCAACCGGTAGCTGGCTCCGCGGGACGGAAGATAGACCTTACGAATGCGTGTCCGTGAACGGGCATGGAGATCCGCACCGGCCTCGATCAACGCCTCGACCACCGTGGCCTGACGACCTGCGACGGCCCACATCAGCGCAGTCTGATGGTGGCCGGTCTCCTTCGCATCAACGTCCGCACCGTACTCCAACAGCGCTCGTACAGCTGACACGCGCCCCGTGCGCGACGCCACCATCAGCGATGACTCCCCCGAGACATGTGCCAGGTTCGGGTCGGCCCCGGCCGCGAGTAAGGCTCTGACGAGTAGGGGCTCCTCGTGAGAGCTCGCCAACCAGAGCGGTGTCACCCCCAGATCATTCGCCGCGTTCACGTACGCGCCGGCGCCGAGGAGCGCACGAACAGTGGCATGGTCATTCCAATAGACAGCCCAGTGCAATGCCGTCGCACCGTCCAGCTGTGGTGTATTCACATCCACACCCTGATCGAGGAGTTCCCGGATGGCCAGCTGGTCCCGTTGTTTGACCGCGTCAGCGACCAGCGCGTCTTCCGCCGCACTCGGATGAGCACTGCTCCAGGGACTCACCAGCCACACGAGCACGAGTGGCATCCATCTCCCGGGTCTACGTCGCGGGTTGCGCATCCCTTCCCCTTCTCGATCAGACAAGCGCAAGTCCCTCCAGGGGACCCGTGCTATCGCCGAGGCGCTCCGTCCGCACTCCCAGACGATCCAGGAGCGTGAGGTGCAGATTCGGCAATGGCGTCTCGTCCGCATAACGAAGGTGTCGCCCTGCCCTGCCAAGCCCTCCACCGACAAGCGCCACCGGAAGATTGGTGGTCGCATGGGCGTTTCCATCCGACATACCAGAACCGTAGAGCAGCATCATCTGGTCGAGTAACGTGCCCTCGCCATCCGGTGTCGCACGCAACTTGTCGACGTAATAGGCAAACAATCGAGTGTGAAACGCATTGATCTTCGCGTAACGCGAAATCTTGACTGGATCACTGGTGTGATGTGACGTCGGATGGTGCGCTTCAGGCACGCCGATTTCCGGATACTGGCGGGCACTGAGTTCACGCCCCAGCATGAACGTTTGAATGCGCGTCACGTCAGCCTGATACGCCACCACCTGTAAGTCGAACATCAACTTGGCATAGGCCTCGTAACTCTCGGGAATCGCGCCTGGCTGCGCCACCACCGGAAGTTCCCGATGGCTGTGTGTTTCAGTGCGCTGCAACCGACGCTCGATGTCGCGCACGGCGTCCAGGTATTGGTCCAACTTCAGGCGGTCCCCCACCCCGACCCGCCGCGCGAGTCCCGCCGCTTCCTCCACCACCGAATCAAGGATGCTGCGGTCTCGTTGCATCCGAATGCGGCGTGCCGCCGGATCCGTGGTCCCTTGTTCCCCGAATAACCGCTCGAACACGGCGCGCGGATTGTGCTCCATCGGCAGCGGGGTCGTGGCGTCCCGCCAGGAGATGGTCGTGACATACGCACAGCTGAATCCAGGATCGCAGGAGCCAGCAAAATCGTTCGGCTCGAGCGCGAACTCCAACGAGGCAAACTGGGTGCGGTCTCCGACCAGTTGCGCGGCAATCTGGTCCATCGACGCCCCGGCCTGGACCGCAGCCTGGGACTGTCCTTCGCGTGGGGGGACACCAGTCAGCCATCTCGTCGACGCACGCGAGTGCAGGCTGGCCCCGGCATTCTTCGCCACGCTCAGTCCGGAGACCACCGTCACAGCATCACGAAACGGGGCAAGGGCTTCGAGCGTTGGAGAAAATGCGAAGCCGACCCCCTCGGTCGCCGGCGTCCACGCGTCCATCCACATACCATTGGGCACATACACGGCCCCGAACCGGAGCGCGGAGGTCGCCGCGAGCGCGCGTCCTCCGGCAAACGCCGGAATCATCGCGTCCAGAAATGGCAACGCCATACTGACGCCGAGCCCCCGGAGGAGCGTCCGACGCGAGAGTGCTCGCCTGGTGACAATCATGATCCTGCTCTCCTCATCTGGAACGGCAGACTCTCGACGATGCCAAGAATCATCGACGACCAGCGGTACTCGTCGGCGGCGGCAGCACGCAGAATCCCTCGCACCACCGGTGCGTCATAGTGCTCCAGCTCCCGTCCCAACGCGTAGGTCAACAACTTCTCCGTCACGGTCTGCGCGAACAACTCATGCCGGTCGAGCAAGAGTTGACGAAGCCCCGCGTGTCCCTCGAATTGCGTCCCATCGGGCAGTGTAGCCACGGTATCGATCGGGACACCGGCATCGGTTCCGCGCCAGGCCCCAATCGGGTCATAGCGTTCCAGAGCGAATCCCAGCGGATCCATCCGCGCATGACACGTCGCACACGCCGGCTGCCGCCGGTGCTCTTCCAGTCGCGCTCGCACCGAACGTGGTGCTCGCGTCGCCGTATTCTCTTCAAGGGCCGGGATGTCTGGCGGCGGCGCGGGCGGTGGCGCCCCGAAGAAATTCTCCAATAGCCACTTCCCGCGCAAGACCGGAGACGTGCGGTTCGGGTAGGACGTGACCGTCAAGACACTCCCATGCCCGAGCAGGCCTCCGCGCTGCCCATTCGCGACCGGGACGCGTCGAAACCGATTTCCGTACACGTTCGGAATGCCGTAGTGTCGCGCTAACCGCTCATTGACGAACGTGTAATCGGCATCCAGCAGGTCGGTCAAACGCCGGTTCTCCCGGAGCATACTTTCCATGAAGAGCTGCGTTTCCCGCTGGAACGCCAGGCGCAAGTTCTCGTCAAACTCTGGGAATAGATCCGAGTCAGGAACAACATCACGAAGATTTCGGACCGCCAGCCATTGGCCTACGAAGTTGTCCACGAGCGCGCGGGCGCGCGGGTCACCTAGCATACGACGCACCTGCGCCTCCCGCTCCGCAGGGTCAGCGAGCGCACCCCGCTCCGCCGCCTCGAGCAGCGTGTCATCAGGCATGCTACTCCACAAGAAAAACGACAAACGGGAGGCCAGTTCCAGCCCGCTGATGCGATATGCCCCGGTCGTTGCCGGTGGCGGCTCCGCCTCCACGCGGAAGAGAAACGATGGACTGACGAGCAACCGTTCGAGCGCGAGTTGAATACCCGCCTCAAAGCTTCCATCCTCTCGCCCGATCGCGAAGAAACGCATCAACGTCTCTACGTCGGCCTCAACCACGGGTCGCCGATAGGCACGCCGAGCCAGCGTCGACAGGATGTCCCTGGCACAGGGCTCTTCCTCATCGAGGATACCTGGCTGACACACGAATACGCGCCGCCGGGGAACGGTCTCCTTCCCTGCGCCCGCAGCGTTGAACGGACCGCCAATCGTCACGCTCGCCACCGATGGATTACCATCCGGAATCTCATTCCGTGACTGCGAGACGCCGACCTGGGGCTGGGTGACGATAATTCCCTCCAGCTGCCATCGATGTCCCACAAATGACACGCCCACGACGTGTCGACCGGCCTGCACGGGCACCTGCGCCAGCAGCACCCCGTCCATATTGTGTGAGTAGTCCTCCCAGGCCAGCCCCACATTGATATTGCCGCTATAGCTCTCCGGAGGCGCCTGACCTATCCATTCGCCACCGCCAATCGTGAAACGCTGGACAAGGGCGCCATCCAGACGTATCTCGAGTTGATGCGCCGCCCCCAACCCCTTGATGTGTTGATTCCCAGTCCGCTGAAGTTCGACCTGGATCTCGTACTCACCGTCGGCGGGGAAAAAATAGGGCACGGCGACACCACCACGAGACCCAAAGGGCAAGTCCTCGCTCATCCGGTCTTCCTGCACCACCCACTTGTGTACCCGGTGCTGGTGGAAGTCCGGGGTCGTAGCGCGTCCAACCACAAGACGACTGATTTTCCGGGCCGCGGCCAGATACCGCTCCATCAACACCGGAGAGACAGAAAGTATGTCGGCATTGTTGTCGAAGCCGTGGACGTCCGCGTTGTCTCCAGGCAGGAGCGACCGGCCATCGATCTCCAGGCCGAGCAAGTCGCGGATCACGTTCACATACTCCGTCCGATTGAGCCGGTGAATGGCGGGGCGACCCGGATCGGGATTGTCCGTCGCCTCTCGGTCCAGTTCCGCTTCTAACCAGGATACAAGCGCCT
>JAYZGM010000207.1:0-5510 GCA_036336225.1 Acidobacteriota bacterium
GATGCCGTCGCTGGCGTTGAGGTGTTGACCGAAAAAGTCTGGACAGCGGCGAAGGAGCTGGACACCCCATGTCTCGTCGTCCTGAACCGGCTCGATAGCGAGAGGGCCAGCCTATCCCGCTCGCTTGAATCGCTTCAAGAAGCGTTGGGCCGAACGGTGGTGCCGATTCAGCTTCCGATCGGTGAAGAAAAAAACTTCCGGGGCGTGATCGACCTGGTCGCAATGAAAGCGATTACGTTTGACGACGACGGGAAGACGCCGACCGTCGGCGACGTACCTTCCGAGCTCGCCGACGACGCCACGACGGCTCGGGAGGCGCTCATCGAGTTGGTCGCCGAAGCAGACGACAGCCTCATGGAACAGTTCTTCGAGTCGGGCACGCTGACCCAGGAACAGCTCGAATCAGGCCTGAAAACGGCGACCGCGGGGCGCCACGTGTTCCCGCTTGTGTGTACATCGGCCACCGCGAACCTTGGGTTTCAACCCGCACTCGACGCGATCCTCTCCTACGTGCCCTCTCCGGCTCAGCGCGCACTTCCGGTCGTAGACACCAATGGGGAGCCCACATCGTATGACGCCTCGGACGGCGCCTCGGCGTTGGTCTGGAAAACCGTCGCCGATCCGTTCGCCGGTCGCATCACCATGTTCCGCGTGACAACGGGCTCACTCAAGGCAGACTCAACCATCCACAACGTCACACAGGACACCGCGGAGCGGGTGGGCGCAGTGGCGCTCATGCAGGGTAAGACCCAGAACACCGTCACCGAGATCAAGGCCGGCGATCTCGGTACCGTCGCCAAGCTCAAGGAGACCAAGACCGGCGACACATTGGCCACCAAAGGGACCGCGTGGCGGTTTCCATCATTTCAGTTTACCGACCCTGTGTTGTCCTATGCGATTGAGCCCAAGAGTCGCGGCGACGAAGAGAAGATCAGTACGGCGCTCCAACGGCTTCAGGAAGAGGACCCGACCTTTCGATACGCACGGGACGAGCAGACATCGCAGCTGCTGCTCTCAGGACAGGGACAACTTCACATCGAAGTCACCGTGGCCAAGCTCAAGCGGAGGTTTGGGGTCGAGGTGAATGTCAAGCTTCCGAGAATCCCCTATCGCGAAACGATCAAAGCCTCCACCGAGGCACACGGACGACATAAGAAGCAGACGGGTGGTCATGGCCAGTTTGGCGACTGCAAGATCAAAGTGGCGCCGCTGTCTCGGGGCGAAGACTTTCAGTTCGTCGACGAAATCTTTGGCGGAGCCATTCCTCGCGGTTTTATTCCCGCCGTGGAGAAGGGCATCCAGGAGGCGCGGGTGAGAGGTTTTCTGGCCGGATACCCCATGGTCGACTTTCAAGTCACGCTCTACGATGGGTCGTTCCACCCGGTCGACTCGAACGAGATGTCGTTCAAGATGGCCGGACGTCTCGCATTTCGAGACGCCATGTCACGAGCCAAGCCGACGCTACTCGAGCCGGTCATGAATGTCGAAGTCTATGCCCCGAGCGACTACGCGGGGGACCTCATGGGCGATCTCAATGGCCGTCGCGGCAAAATTGGCGGTATGGAGACGCGTGGCGTCTCCACCTCGATCAAGGCCGAGGTGCCGATGGCTGAGATGCTGACCTATGAACAACAGCTCACCTCTGCCACCGGTGGTCGCGGCTCGTATCACATGGAGTTCTCGCACTATGAGGAAGTGCCAGCCCACATCGTGCAGAAAGTGATCGCCGACGCGAAGGCTGAAAAGGGCGCGGACGACGAGGAGGAGGGCTAGCGTCCCGTCTCCGAGGTCGCAACATAAGTGACGGGCACCGCGCGCAGCTGACAAGGCGTGAAGAAGGAGCAAATTGAGCATCTGTGACTGACGCGAAACGCCGTTCAGACGTGATGTCCGGTCCACGACTTATGTAGCGCCCCTCGGGAATGGAATACTAGCCACGCGTGCGAATCCGACCGGTCCAGGTCTGGAGTTCGGTGGCCCCCAGCCAACGGGACACGCCAAGATAGATCGCACCGTAGCTCCCCACGACCACTACGGCAAGGGGCAGCATCGGCCAGGCAGCACACAGCCACCAGAGGCCAACGGCCGGTGCCAACGCCGTCACCGACGTGACGCTCATCGCACACGCTCTACGCCACGGTACCCCAAACGAGACGAGCTGACGACGCAGGGCCGTCGCCAGACGCCAGAGTTCGAGCCACGCTCCGACAGTCGCGCCTAGGGCCAGTCCGAACGCGCCCATAAAGAGGGGGGCACCGTCCGGAGCGAGCCCAAATGTCTCGGTGACGGACAATCGGTCGAGCCAAAACATCATCGGCACCGCAACGACCGCCGAGGCCACCACCCGCACTCCAGCAATCTTGGCCGGGGTGCGAGTGTCACCGAGCGCCCAGAACCCGTTATGCAACAGGCGTGACACGGTGGTGGCCACCAACCCAGAGCTGTAGCCGGCCAGCACGACATAGACGAGCCAGTTGTCGGCAAGACCAAACTCGCCCCTGCGGAGTAGGCCCCCCACGATCAAGAACCCGACCCCCAAATAGCCAATCGTTGCCGGCACGATGAGAAACAGGGACTGACGTATCGACTGTTGTAGGCGGTCGACAAACGCGTGCGACGCATCGGCACCCAGGCGGGAAAGCTCAGGGAGCTCGGACGCCGCCACCGACTGCCCAAACAGGCTGACCGGCAAGAGGTAGAGCATCAGCGCCGGCCGCACAGCGGCCAGCGCACCGGCTGCCAGCAACGACGCAAGTAGCACATCAAGATAGCCGGAGAGTTGATACACCCCACGCCCGGCAACCACCGGACCGAACGCCGTCAACGCTTCGCGCAGACCGTCCACCCGGGTTGATAACGACAAGCGAAACCCGCGCATGACGCGAAAGACCAACGGGAGCTGAATCAAGAACTGGAGGATGCCTCCAACCAGCGCCCCGGCGAAGGCCGCAAAGAGCAGACGATTCAGCCCTTCAACCGACAACGTCCCCCCCCCCACCGGCGGCCTCACCAACCACACGCTTGCGCCGACCAGCGAGCCAATGATGGCAATGTTCCAAAGGACCGGGGCGACATAGGGAAGAAAAAATCGTCGGTGGCTATTCAGCACTCCGAGTGCCCACGCCGAGAGCACCAACACGCCCGTCATCGGGAAGATGAGCCGGATCGCCTGCACCGTGAGCTCGAAACGATTGACCGTCAACGTGCCGGCCGCCACTTTGGACGCGTCATTCACGAAGCCAGGCGTGAGGACGGTGACAAGAGGCTCGGCCAGCAGGATTCCGACCATCACGACCAACGCGGCCACGGCCAGGAGCAAGCCAAGCACCGCTCCGGCGAATCGGCCGGCGTCACGCGCTCTCCCCTGTTCAAGGAGACGACTATAGACCGGCACGAACGCAGCCGAAATCGTCCCCTCGCCAAGCAAGTTCTGGAGCAGATTGGGACCTCGGAGCGCAGCCTCGTAGACGTCCGCGTGCGGGCCAATACCAAAGAAATAGGAGATAGTCGCCTGTCGCACGAGGCCCAGGACGCGGCTGGTCAAGATCCCCGCCGCCACGACCCTAGCGCGACTCCCGTGCCCGGCCGACGCCGACACCTGCGTGGATGTCGAGTGGGTCACGGGGCCTTTCGAGTGGTGGGGATCGAGGGGGCCCATCGTCGAGACGATGGTGCACAACGACCATCAAGGTCAAGCTTGTGCCTCTGCTCGGGTAATTCGTTGTGCGGATTCTTGGCGCGGCGCCCGGATGACAAGGCGCCACGAGGGCGTAAATTGGGCATTGGCGACCGAAGAGCAATACCCACCACCAGACGGGATGCAGTGCCGCTCGAATGCAGCGGGGCTTTTCGCACAGGCTGCTAGGGCGCAGCGCCCGACTATAATGACAAGCGGAGCCGAAACAGAGGAGACCTTTCTCGATGAGGACGTCAACGAATCTGTCGGTCATAGTGTCGGTGATGCTGGCCTGGGCGATCTTGCCGGTCGCGGCCAACGACGATGGACGGGTGCCCGAGCATCCCACCTTCACACGGAACGTCCTCCCGATTTTGCAGCGATCGTGTCAGACCTGTCATCGGCCTGACATGTTCACGCCGATGTCGCTCCTTACGTACGAGGAGGTCCGACCCTGGGCGAGGTCTATCAAGCAACGGGTCGAAGCCCGTATCATGCCGCCATGGTTCGCGAATCGTACGGTTGGAACGTATCGTGACGACCCATCGCTGAGCGAAACCGAAATCGCCACGATCGGCCGTTGGGTCGATCAGGGAGCACCACGTGGCAACCCAGCAGACAAGCCAACTCCTGTCCGCTGGCCGGCTGTCAACGACTGGTATCACGGCGAAGAGCCAGACCTCATCGTGACCAGTCCCCCGATCGAGGTCGCCCCCAACTCGACCGAGACCTTCCCGGAGCCGGAGATGACGACCGGGCTGACCGAGGACCGCTACATTAAGTGGATCCAGGTCTTGCCAGGAAAACCCCGAGTTGTCCACCACGTGCTGGTGTTTGCGGTTCGTCCGGAGATGGGCGAGTTTCAGTCCGAGGACGCCGCTCAAGACGCGGGACCGAATCGCGTCCGTGAGTTGCTGGCGAACCGCGCGCGCGGCGACTTTGTGGGTGACTACTTCGAGGACGGGTATGCGAGGCTCCTGCGATCCGACGACCTCATCCGTCTCCAGCTGCACTACCTGCCAGACAATGAGCGGAGCTTCACTGATCAGACGCGGGTGGGGATCAAACTGTATCCAGCTGGCTACGTCCCCGATTACGTGGTCACAACGCGAACCGTGTCGAACCGTGATTTGCTCATTCCACCTGGTGCTCCCAACGCGCGGAGTGACGCATACTTCACGTTACCGGAGCCAGCCCGCATCATCAGCTTCCAGCCACACATGCACTACCGTGGCAAAAGGATGACGCTCGAGGCGATACACCCCTCCAGTCCTCGACCTGAGCTGCTCAGTGACATCGATCGGTTTGCCTGGGACTGGCAACCGACATATGTCTATGAGACACCGCTCACCTTGCCGGCGGGTACCGTCATGCACGTAACGGCGTTTCACGACAACTCCGCAGCCAACCGAGTCAACCCAGACCCGACCGCCGCCGTCGGGTGGGGCGACCGGACCATCGATGAGATGAACATCGGGTGGCTCGACTTTTTTTACATCCCGCAGGACGAGTACACGGCGCAGCTAGAGCCATGATGGACCGGTTCCGGCCACGCCCGTTCTGGGGTGACACACACGCCGCGGTCGTCGCGGTGGTCGTAATACTCTGCGCCAGCTCGCTCGGGGCCCAACCTCGACATGCTATCTACGTGCAGTACGACGGGTTCGTCCGCGCGGACAACAACCGTCTGGTGCTCTCTTTCGGTTACCACAATCTCAATCAAGTTGATGTCACAATCGGCATCGGTGACGAGAATCGGTTCCTGACCGGTCCGCCCGATCGCCGACAGCCGACCGTGCTCAAGACCGGGCGTCACCGCTTCGCCTGCGTCATG
>JAYZGM010000208.1:0-6424 GCA_036336225.1 Acidobacteriota bacterium
TAAATCGCCAAAGGGGGGGGTGTCGACTAGCGCCTGAAACCGCCCCCCCGCCCGGTCTGTACGTCCCGTTGTGGGCTCAGCGACTGCTGGCCAGGACGGACCAGCCGGTGCCAAGTCGCCGGTTGGGCCACGGTCGTTCAGTGCCCGGAGGTTGGTCAGCGCCCGGTCATGCTGTCCGTCTCGGACCGCGGCGACACCCGCTTTCCAGAGCATGCGACGTTGGCTATCGCCGTCGGTGGCGGCACGAAAAAGTCCGCGATACAGCTCGAGACCGCCATCGACATCCCCGACCGCGACGAGATACGCGGCCAGCAGCTCACCCGCCGCGAACCGCTGGGCCCCAGTGGCGCCGGGAATATGTCCCTGCCATAACCGAAGCCCGCGTTGGCGTGAGGCCTCCGTGTCCCCCATTCGCACCGACAGTCGGAATTCGGTCAGCTTGACGTCGGGCACGTTGGGGTTGTGCGGATGGCGCTCGGTAAATTGTGCACAGCGCGCGAGTGCCTCCTCGTTCGAGCGTGCGTCGTACAGCACGCCGATCAATTCGTAGTCCAGATGATGGTCTGGGTCGAGGTCGGCCGCGCGCCATTCGTCTATCAGCGCTTGCGCGTCCGCATATCGCGCCGTGCGACGAAGTCGCCGGACGAGGCCGCGATACTCCCCGGACGTGAATGATGGCGGGGTGTTGCGGGTTGGCTGGGGCAGTCTCTGTTCAGCGCGCTTGGCCTCATGGTATCCGCCGCCCGTGCGATGCTGGAGTTGCGCCTCGCGGAGTGTCCCGAGGGCTTCGCCGATGTGGCCTTGCGCCTCCAGGGTGGCGGCGAGACCCAATCGAGCCTGGTCTGAATCGGCGCCATGGCGCTGGCGTCGAAGCACGTCACGGTAGAGCCCGGTGGACATGTGAAACTCGCCGGCCTCGGTATACGCATCCGCAACGAGGAGTATCAGGTCGAGGTGCCGGTTGGCATCGGGCGTCGTCAACTCGTCCAGGATGGGCCCGGCTCGCTCCGGCTGGCGACGAGCCACGAGGCTCTTTACCAGCGCACGACGAGCGTAGGTGCGCATCCACACCGCGCGCGCGATGATCTCATTCCAGTGGGTTTCTGCTTCGTCGCCTCGTCCCGCGGCGTCAAGCGCGGTCGCGCGAAGCACGAGTTCTTCAAGTGATCGCACCAGCGAGTCTCGGTCCTCATCGAGTCGCAGGAGCGCCGCATCCGGAGCGTTGGCGAACAGGTGTGGTAACGCGTCAGGAAAGGTTGGGCCCGGGAGAGTCAGTCGATCGCGAGGTTGGGCCGCCTGGAGCTAGGAGGCCACTAGTCCCAGCCCGGCTAGCGATACAACCATCCGCCACGATGAGCCACCTCTGAGCGGCTTTGACATCGTTCTGCTGGCGCTCGGGTGACTCTCTCCAGACGATGTGTCGCAAACTGACACGCCTCGTAGGGTAGCATGACGCGCCGTGGCCTACATCTACCATCCGAGGATCCTCGAGGAACTCGGTCGATTTGGTTTACAGCCGCGTCCGTCCACGCCTCCGTCGTTGGCGAAGGAGTTTGTGAATGATCTGTATCGTCACGAGCTCCGGAGGGTAAGGGCTCGTCTTCGCGCCAGGCAGAGTCCACGCGATAGCTACGCCGACCGTGTGGTAGCGCTTCGGAAGAAGTACTTTCTGCTGTCGGTCCGACTCGACCTATGGACGGCTCCTCTCACGCGATCGTGATCTCTTTGGTCAGATACACGTCTTGAATCGCGTTCAGGAGTGCCACGCCGTCTGCCATCGGTCGCTGGAACGCCTTGCGTCCTGAAATGAGCCCGGTTCCACCGGCGCGCTTGTTGATGACCGCGGTCTTGAGCGCCTCCTTTAGGTCGCTCTCCCCTGAGGAAGCCCCGCCGGAATTGATGAGCCCGGCCCGGCCCATATAGCAGTTCGCCACCTGATACCGGGTGAGGTCGATCGGGTGTTCGGTGGTCAACGACTCATAGACACCCTTGTGCGTTTTGCCAAACTTCAACGCCGTGTAGCCACCATTGGTGTCTGGGAGTTTTTGCTTGATGATGTCCGCCTCGATCGTCACCCCGAGATGATTCGCTTGACCGGTCAGGTCGGCGGCGGTGTGGTAGTCGGCCTCGGCGGTCTTGAACTCGGCGTTTCGAAGGTAGCACCACAGTACGGTGAACATCCCGAGTTCGTGCGCTTGATGAAACAGCTCGGAGACTTCCTGCAACTGGCGTCTGGATTCTTCGGATCCGAAGTAGATGGTCGCGCCGACACCCATCGCGCCCATGTCGAAGGCTTGCTCGATACTGGCGAACCGAATCTGGTCGAATGCATTCGGGTATGAAATGAACTCGTTGTGGTTGAATTTCAGGATGAACGGAATCTTGTGGGCGTAGCGCCGCGAGACCGCGCCCAGCACACCAAGGGTTGACGCGACCGCGTTACAGCCACCCTCGATCGCGAGCTTGACAATGTTCTCCGGGTCAAAATACGCCGGATTCGGTGCGAATGATGCACCTCCGGAATGTTCGATGCCTTGATCCACCGGCAAGATCGAGACATAACCGGTGCCGGCGAGTCGCCCCGAACCGAACAGGCTCTGCAGACTGGTTAGCACGCGTGGCGGACGGTCAGACGCGGCCACGCACCGGTCGACGAAGTCGGGACCGGGAAGGTGCAGACTCGATACGGGGATGGTTTGACATGTGTGCTCCAACAATGAAGCGTCCTCGCCCAGCACACCTACAATCGTATCCAGCCCGGATACTCCACGCTCACTTACACCTGTAGCCACTCATCCTCCTCGCCCCAGAGACCGGATCTCAGGGCGGATTCTACGTTTCGACTGATGGAGTTGGACAACGGCCATCGACCGTCCGGGGGCGGTCCATTTTGGACCATTCAACGGGACTAGACACAACTCAATGCCCTATTTTCCGTCGGGCCTGGCGAGATTTCAAGGGGTGTAGCAGCTAGCGGTTGAAGATCCAGCCCAGCACCGAGCCTAAGTCGGCGACGGGGACGTCGAATCCCTCTGGTGTCGATTGGCTCATCATGTCGGCGTGCGAGGGGCTTCCGTGGGGAACCAAGCCAGTGTGGATGTCAAAACCCTCGAGCGGGTCGATACGTGGCGCGCGGCCGTAGACGTCGACGTAGAAATTGAGCTTCAAAAGGGTTCGTTCGTCCTCGCTGCTGGGCAACGCCGCGAGACGCCGCTTGAGCCGCTCGAGATTTACCGGGAGCTCAACGGCCGGGAGGGGCGGTTGCTCGACGGCATTCTGGCCATAGGTGGGAGCAAGAAGGGGACTCACCACCAGAGCGGTCACCAACGTCAGGCCGGGGCGGATCATCATAATCGTGGTCGAATGGGGCGGTGCTTGCCGCTCAGCATGAGTCGAATGGACAGTAACAACACTACCACCGCTGGGAGCCCGTGGCAAAAGCCCCGCGGCGCAATGCCTGGCGATTCGAAAGCCTGGTGGGGCAATTCGGGTGCCTCCGAAGAGACAAAATGTGATTCACATGCGACGAGTCACGGTGACCAGAAACGGATGGCATAGAATGGGTGCGATGTGTTGTCACGAGGATGCCGAATGACTGAGAAAACTGACGCCCCTCCCGCGGCCGCGCGCCCGGCTGGCGGTCGGCCCGCCACGATGGAGCGATTCGTCCCCGATCTGCTCGAGCATGGCGCGCCGGTGCGGGGCGAAGCACAGACACTCGAAACTCGGCTGTTTGTGCAGCTGCAGGTGTTCACCGGGTGTCTGAAGACCGATCCCATCATCGAAGCGGTGCGCGCCAGCGGGCTCGAAGCAGCTGTCTATGCCAACCTGAACGACCCTCGTGGTGTCGGTGTCGTGCTGATGTCAGAGGACCCCAGCTTCTTTGCCGAAGCGGCACGCGCCTTGATGACCGGTCCGGCATTCGCGCCGCTGACACCGATGCCGGACTTTACGATGATCGGTCGTACCTACTCGAGCGGTCGCGAGACAGATCTCAGGGATTTCTTGCTGCATCGGGTCCGACGACAGGTCTTGAACCCGGAATCACCATGGGGCATCTGGTATCCGCTACGTCGAATTGGGGCGTTCAATCGCCTCCCGCGCGGCGACCAGGGTCGGATTCTCATGGAGCACGGCACGGTGGGTCGAGGATACGGGGAGCTGGGGTTGGCCGCCGATGTGCGCCTCGAGTGCCACGGGCTCGACCGAGGCGATAACGAGTTTGTCATCGGTCTGATCGGGCCAGAGCTCTACCCGCTCTCGAAGCTGGTCAAGGACATGCGACCGACGGTGCAGACCTCCGAGTACATCAAGGAGATGGGGCCATTTTTTGTCGGTCGGGCGATCTACCAGGCTCCGATACCGGAGTCTGCCAAACTGCAGGAAAGCGACTACTGAAGAGGATCGGGCCGGTATCACGAGCCAGGGACAACTCAATGGTCATCAGTAGGCGAGGGCCCATCCTTCCCGACGGCGGTCGGCGCCGGCCCGTCGTCGGCCAGCGATCTGGTCGATGAGCACGGCCTGGGCGCCACCGAACTCCGCGGTCCAGCCTGTCCGCGTGTGAACCGTATATCCGCGCGCAACGAGCGCGTCGCGCACCTCCTGTGGCACTCGGTCTTCAATGGCCAATGAGCCGTCGCCACGGCGTCGGAGACGTGGTGCGTCGATTGCGTCTTGCGGGTTCATTCCGAAGAGCTGCACGTTGTTCAAGACCTGAACGATCGTGTGTGTTTGCCCGTCTCCGCCTGGAGTGCCGAGCGCCAGCCACGGTAGCTCGTTGCTCAGTACGAGGACCGGACATAGTGTGTGAAAGGGGCGTCGGCGCGGTGCAAAGACATTGGGATGGTCTTCGTCGAATCGGAACAGCGACCCGCGATTGTGCAGCACGATACCGGTATCGGGGACGACCAACCCGGATCCAAACGTGGCAAAAAGGCTCTGTATCAACGAGACCACGTTGCCATATTGATCGACCGCGATCACGTAGACCGTGTTCGGGTGGTCTTCCCCCAACTCGGTGGCAACGACGGGGGCTGGGCCCGTAGGGTCGATGGTGTCGGCGAGTTGTCGGATTCGCCCGGGGCTCAGGAGGTGCTCCACCGAGACCCGCATCGCGGCGGGGTCCGCGACTTCCGTGTCCCGGTCGACAAATGCGAGCCGAATCGTCTCTGCCACCGTGTGTAGGTAGTCGGCGCTGTTGTGCTCGAGCATCGCTAGGTCCGTGTCGAGAGCCTCGAGCAAGGCCAACTCCTGGAGCAGTGTGACACCCTGGGTATTGGGCGGGAAGGCCTGTACCTCGAGACCTTGGTAACGGGTCGCGATTGGCTGGGTCCATTCGGGGAGATAGTCGGTCATGTCGTTTGGCATGATCAACCCGCCGCGCTCTTGGAGGAATCGTACGATCCGGCGACTGAGCGCGCCCGTATACAGTTCCTCCCATCCCTCTTCTTGTAGCATCGTCAGCGTCGCCGCGAGATCGGGGCGAGGTAGCACGTCGCCCGGCTTCGGGGGGGAGCCACCTGGAAGAAAAATCCGAGCGGCTTCCGGATCACGCTGAAGCTTGTCTGCGGCCCCAGCGATGTCTTCGGCAAGACGCTCCGAGACCGGGAGTCCACCTGTCGCCAGTGTGATCGCCGGTTGAAGCGCCTGCGCGAAACTGATCGTGCCAAACCGCCGCAGGGCCTCCGCCCAGGCGCCTACCGCGCCTGGGACTGAAACACTTAGGGGGCCGCTACGGGGCATTTCTTCGAGGCCATTGGCTTTCAACGCGTCAAGCGTTTTTGCGCTCCCCGATCGGCCCGACCCGTTGAGTGCGTAGGTCAGTCTCGTGGCCGAATCGTGATACAGCAAAAACATGTCGCCCCCGACCCCATTCATATGGGGCCGAGCGACCGCCAGCATGGCTGCCGCCGTGATGGCGGCGTCCATGGCCAGACCGCCCTGCTGGAGCACTCGGAGCCCGGCCTCTGCCGCAAGAGGATGCCCGGCGGTCACCGCACCGTCAGTTCCTAGCGCATCCCGCCCGGGTTCGATCTCCCGGGGCGAGGTGCACGATGACGTCGTGAGCGCGACTAGCATGAGTGCGCCAGCCAAAGTGGTGCGGTTTGACGCGGCGTTGATCATTGGTGTCCTCCTCAAGTCCGATCACCTCCTGATCTTACCGCTCGGTCGCCGGAGCCGGGATGCAAGGTCCACCGCGTCGTCAGCCTGTCTGCCCCGGCGTCTGGTCGCAGACGCTGTCCGATGGTCTCGGTTCGGACCGAACGTCTCTGATAGGATGACGCCCATGCCGGACAAATCCGATGCGTTCGATTCTCTGCCCCTGCCAGAAACCAGCCCTCGCGGGCTGTTCCGACATTTTGGTCCTGGTCTCATCCTCATGATGACGGGCATCGGGACCAGCCATTTGGTCACCGCTCCG
>JAYZGM010000209.1:0-5070 GCA_036336225.1 Acidobacteriota bacterium
TTTTCCAGCAGACTCAAGCCGAGATTCATGAACGGCGTGTGAAGTGGATAACGCAAATGACGGCTCCCGACGAGTCGCCCCGCACCACCGCCCACTAGTGCCACGGGCAGATTGAACGGAGTGTGGTGATCGCCATCACCCATACCGCATCCATAGACGAGCATGCTGTGGTCAAGCAGCGTCCCGTCGCCATCGGGGGTAGAGCGAAGCTTCTCGACAAACCGAGCAAAGAGCGACATGTGGTATACGTTCACCTTGGTGTATTGCTCGACGTTGTGAGGATCCATCTGGTGATGAGAAATCGTGTGATGGCCCTCCGGCACGCCGATGTCAGGATAGGTCCGACCACTCTGCTCGCGCGCGATCTGCGTACAGCTCACACGGGTCACGTCTGCCTGATAGGCGAGCGCCAATAGGTCGTAGAGAAGCTTGAGGTGCTCGTCGTAGCTCTCCGGCACCCCAGACGGTTGCTCCAGCGAGGGTAGCGGCGTGCTCGCGTTCGCTCGTTCGGCGCGTTGAATGCGTTGCTCCACATCACGCACCGTGTCGAGATACTCGTCGACACGAGCACGATCACCGCTTCCCAATCGACCTTTGAGCTGCCCCCACCGGTCGCCGACCGCGTCAAGAATGCTGCGGTCCGTACGCATGTCGGCCACCCGCGCCGCCACACTCCCCCCGTCTCCGAACATGCGTTGAAACACGACACGCGGATCCCGCTCGTGTGGAAGCGGCGTCGTTTCGGTGCGCCACGAGGTTGAGTTCAAATAGGCGCAGGCGTAGCCGTTTTCACAGTTGCCGACCAAGAAATTCGAATCGGCCGTCAGCTCCAGCGACCGGATCGACGTCTCGGCTCCCAATACGTCCGCCGCGTATTGGTCGACCGTCTTCCCTGCCCGGAGGTCTGCGCCCTCGGTCTTGTTCGGGAGCACGCCGTTGAGCCATCCCGCATGGGCTCGGCTGTGTACCCCACCCCCCTCGTTGGGACTGACCACGCCGCGATTGCTCAGCCCACTCACGACGGTGAGTTGGTCGCGAAATGGGGCGAGTGGCTCCAGTATCGGGGTAAGTGCGACCCCCACCCCCCCGTCACCGGCGGGATGGAAGTTGTCGAGGAACATTCCGTTCGGCCCGTAGAAGAATCCGAGACGGCGCACAGGATTCGCGACGGTGCTCGCCGTCGCCGTCAGCGCCGGGACCATCGCCTCGAGCAGCGGCAACGCGAGGGTGGTGCCGAGCCCTCGCAAGACCGTGCGTCGAGGTAATGACTGTCTGGTCACGATCATGATTCCGCTCTCCTCAGAAGGAATGGCTCGCTTCGAACGATGGCCGCGATGATGGACTGGAGACGATAGCCCCCGGCCGCCGTCTCGCGCAAAATCTGACGTACCGCTGGCATGTCTGTGTGCTCGAGACCGCGACCGAGCGCGTAGGTCAAGAGCTTTTCGACGAGCGTGGTGGCGAACCGGGCGGGGTGCTCCGTCAAGGCCACGCGAAGACCCGCCGCGCCATCGAACCCGGTCCCATCAGGCAACACACCCGTCGCATCGATCGGGTTAAATGACTCGTCCACCGCCCGCCACCGCCCGATTGCATCAAAGTGTTCGAGGGCAAACCCGGCCGGGTCGATCATCGCGTGACAGGCGCACACGCGGGATTGTCGCGATGCGCGCTCATCCGCTCTCGCATGGTGGCGGTCTTGGCCTGGGTCTTTCGATCGACCAGTGCCGGAACGTTCGGGGGCGGGTCGGGTGGTGGCGTCCCAAGCACGTTGTTGAGAATCCACTTCCCACGCAACACCGGCGACGTCCGAATAGCGTGTGAGGTCAGCGTCAAGATGCTGCCATGCCCAAGCAGACCGCGACGCGGACTATCGGGAGGCAACTCCACCCGGCGAAAATGACTGCCCTGCACATGCAGGACACCGTAGTGCGTCGCAAGCCGTTCGTTCAAATAGCTATAGCCGGCCGTCAGCAGGTCAGCCGCGGGCCGATTTTCGCGGACCACGCTGTCAAAGAACAGCTCCGTTTCCCGGATGAACGCGCGCCGAAGTGATTCGTCAAATGCCAGCGAGTACGGATCACCGGGTCGTACGGACGGGTCGGCAAGATTACGGAGCTGGAGCCACTGACCGGCGAAATTTTCGGTCAACGCCCCAGCCCTCGGGTCGGCGAGCATCCGGGTCACTTGTCGCGCGAGCTCCGCTCCATCGGAGAGACGTCCCGCCTCGGCCGCGTTCAATAGCGGCTCATCGGGCAAACTGCTCCACAAAAAGAACGAGAGCCGGGAGGCCAACTCGATGTCGGCCACAGGGTAGACACCGCGCGGCGGTGCATCAACGGGATCCACCTCCATCCGAAACAGAAAATCAGGACTGGCCAGCAGGTATCGCAAGACCCGTTCGAGGCCGGCTTCAAAACCGCCACCCTCTCGACGGGCATCATCGTAGAAACGCCGCAACGTCGCAATGTCGGACGGGTTTACGGGTCGGCGATACGCCCGTCGCGCCAGCCTCTCGAGGATGTCGGTCACGCATGGGGTCTCGTCCGTCGCAATCTCCGGCGTGCACGTGAAGAGCCGTCGACGACTCGGCGTGTCACCGGCGCCCCGGTCATCGTATGGCCCACGGATGGTCACATTGCTGACGGTCGGGATCGGCCCGGCGACGCCACCGCGACGCGGATTCTGAAACGGATCTCTCGCCTGCTCCACGAGCGATCGGGGTCGCTGATAGAACGTTACACCCACGTCATGGGGACCCGCGCTGACTGGCACTCGGATCGTCAACTGGCGACCCTCGAGCACTCGGCTGGCTGGATCAAGCACACCTGAGTCGCCCAACGTAACCAAATCGACTTGCTCCCCATCTATCGCGACCTCGAGCTGATGGGAATACCCCCCTCGGGCGCGTCCGAGCTCGACCTGAATCTCGTAGTCGGCGTCACGCGGGAACAGGTGCCGCACGAGCGTGCCCCCCCTCGTGCCAAACGGGAGACGGTCTCCGCGTGTGTTTTGTGGCTGGTCGGTCGCGATCCGATAGGTCTCGGACAAGACCGCGGGAGGAGGGCTCCCCACGGCCAGCCGGCTGATGGTCTTGGCCGCCGCCAGATACCGTTCAAGCAATGAATCCGAGAGACGCAGGGCAACCCCGATGTTATCGAACCCGTGACTCGAATCATCCGCCGGCAGGAGATCATCGACCGCCACGTCGACCGCCACCAGATCACGCACGACATTGCGGTACTCGACACGATTGAGCCGATGGAACGTCGCCGGGCGACCGGGATCGGGTCGCATCCTGGCCGCATCGTCGAGACGTGTCTCCAGCCACGCGGCGAACGCGTCGAGTGCCTCCGCCACTGGCCGGGGACGACCCGCCGGTGGCATCATGCCGGTGCGAAGCTTGCGGATGACACGCTCCCAGATCTCGGCGTTTTCACCGACGCCGTCGAGATCTAGGGTGTCGAGGGCTAGCCCCACCGCGCGAAGCTGACCGACGAGCGGCGACAGCGCAGGTCCGTCGCCGTCGACCGTCCGCTGGTTGTGGCACGTGACGCAATACCGGTCGAGCAGTGCTCGATGGTCGGATCCAGGGGCTGTCGAGTGTGTCGGTTGAGTCTCTGCACGCAGCACCCAGCCGTCCTCGGCACCTTGGCACAGCAGTCCCAACGTCGCCGCACCACCGACACACCATCGCCGGACCTTCAACAGGTACAAGTTGCCCTCTCTCGCCACAGTGAGCGAATGGTACTGCGCCATTTCAACCACAACAACCCGCGGTCTTCAGCCTGAGGGTCCGCGCAGAAATAGATACCACTTTTTCGGCATCGCCGCGCCCGGCTAGCAAGGCGCGAGGAGCGCGCATCCCGGGAGTATGCGCGCGACGAACAACACCGCTAGGCGGGATGCATTCCACGGCGAAAAATGGCACCTATTTCCGCCCGGCTCCTGGTGACCGCGCCGCGGGCACAAACGGCTGTACGAGCTCGACCACCCGACACGCGGCGTGACGAGCGCCATCGGCGTCTTCTTGCTTGTAGAAGTCCGACGGGGTCAGATCTTCGGCGCCATAGAACGCGAGCTCGCGGTCGCGTCGCAGCCCGCGGGACGCGGTCGCCAGTTCGTCGAGATGCTCGAGCACCGCGGCGGGCAGACGGCCACGCTCGGCAACGAGCACGTCTCCGACGTCATGAATCCGCGGGGGATCGACGCCAGACGATCTGAGCAGTCCCTTTAGCGCAAGCTCGACAACCTCCTGCGATTCGCGCACAACGTCTGCCCAGCTCTCAGCCGTGTAGATGACACACGCTCAATGCCCAAGACTCGTGCTACGGCAATCGCAAGGCGATAAGCGACGGCGCGTCGCCGGCCCCCACCGTCACGGCGATGTATTGCACGCCACCGAGCATGTAGGTCATCGGCGTGCCGATCGCCCCACCCGGCAGGTCGACCGAACCAACCGGCGTGCCGGTGGTCTTGTCATAGGCGACAAGTCTCGGCCCGCCGTCGCTACCACCGGCGGTCAGCGCGTGGATCAGCAACGTCTTTGTAAGCACCGGCCCGCTCCGGCTATCGTCACCCCCTCGTGGTGGCAGATCGAGATCACGTAGCAATGGATGATTCCGGAACCGATCCCCAGTGCCGAGCGGGGTCATCCACAGATGACCACCCGTGTTCATATCGATCGCGGTCATCCTGGAATAGGGTGGTTTCCAGAGTGGGAGCCCTTGCGGCATCTGCGGCCGGCGCGCCGGATTACCGGCTTCAATGTAGGGCCGGTCGCCACGAGTCAAGATATATCGCAGCGTCGAGGGCTCCCCGGGCTCCGCCTCACGAAACCGCATGACCGAGTGCACATTCCGAGAAGGGATGTAGATGACGCCTGTCTCTGGGTCGACGGCGGCGCCCGACCAATTGGCCCCACCTCCCGCGCTGGGACGGAAGACCGTCCCGCGGAGTGACAGCGGCGTATAGAGCGGTCCCAGCCGGAATCCCTCCACCGCGTCGAGCGCCATCTGACGGATCTCAGGAGTGAAGTCGACAAGGTCGTCGATGGTCGCCCCCTGTTCG
>JAYZGM010000210.1:0-17574 GCA_036336225.1 Acidobacteriota bacterium
GTGAACCAACAGCCGTCGAACCCCATGACCAGCCGCCGCCCGGATGAGCGCCCCGAGATGTCGCAGATGGGAGTGCACTCCGCCATCGGAGAGCAGTCCGACGAGATGCAACGCGCGGTTGCTCTTTCTGCAGCTGTTAAACAATGCGGTGAGCGCGGCGTTGGTATCGAGTCCTCCCGAGGCGATGGTCTGATCGATACGGGTCAGGTCTTGGAAGACCACGCGGCCGGCCCCGAGATTCATATGGCCCACCTCGGAGTTTCCCATTTGTCCGGGTGGCAGTCCCACGGCTTCACCGCAGGTCGTCAACAGGCTGGAGGGATAGCGGTCGCGAAGCTCCAGATATACGGGGGTTTTGGCCTGGAGGATCGCATTTGCATCAGGCTCGTGGCTCTCGCCCCACCCGTCCAGGATGACAAGAGCCAACGGGGCGCGGGTTTGGGACACTCGGATGCTCCAGGTTGGTCATATCGGGGGCCGAGGACGGCTGCGGATGTTACCACGGGGTTGACGCTCACGGTCGTCGTCGGTAGAGCTGGACTTGCGTGAGACGGGTCGCCTATGATCGACAACAATTCACTTCAGCCCTGCCTATGAGTTCAGGCCAGTCTCCATTGGCGACATCCCACGGGGCGTTGAGTCGCATGACCTCTCTGGGGCCGGTGGGCGCGATCGCCTCGAGATGTTGGGTCTGTAGGTGAGGAGGGCACGTTGATAGATTCCAGATGCCGTCGTCTCACCGTTGTGGTGCTGGCTGCCGCGTTGGTCGTGCTTGTCGATGGGACTGCCCGTGCCCAGGAACCACCGACCGAAGAGCAGGAGCGGGAAGTCCTGTCGTTGGTCACGGTGGTTCGGGCGGCACTCGAAGGCCGGATTGTGGCCACCGGCGAGCCGTTCCAGTGGGACAACGATTTCTTGAAGAGCAGCCAGGGCGTGACATTCGTGCCGTTTACATTGCAGGTGCCCCAGGCCAAGCTCACCACCGCGTCAGCCGCGATGTATCTCTACATCGTGTCGCAACAGACACAGGTTGGCGAGACTGCAGACGTTCCGGCGGCCGCGTTCGAAGATGGATATATCGTTGATCTTGGTGCGCCGAACGAGAACGGTTTCTATGAGATCAGGCGTGGGTTTTCCGTGCCATCGGGTGAGTATGACGTCTATGTGGCGTTGCGAGAGAGCGCCGTCCTGGAGGGGGCGGAACCGACGACGATGATGCTCAAGAAAGCGTTGTCGGTGCCAAATCTGTGGTCAGACCAACTGGTTACCAGCAGTATTATCCTCGCTGACCGGATCGAGAGCCTGGCGGCGCCACCGCCCGCCGATCAGCTCTTGGCGAATCCTTACACGCTCGGGAACCTGCGGATCATTCCCAAGACGGCGCCTGAGTTCCCGACAAGCGGTGAGTTTTCGTTGGTGTTTCTCGTGTACAACGCCGGGGTGACCGAGACCGGTATGCCGGATGTCAACGTAGAATACACGTTCAATACGAAGACCGTTGACAGCGAAGAGTTCTTTAACCGTACGAATCCGCAGGCGTTTAATGAACGAACCCTGCCGCAAGGGTTCGATCTCGACGCCGGCCATCAGTTGGTGGCCGGCCAGGCGGTTCCGCTAAGTTCGTTCCCGGTCGCCGACTACCGACTGGAAATCGTCGTGACCGACAACATCAGCGGCGCGTCGTTGACTCGAAGTGTGGATTTCTCGGTGACCGAGTTCTAGACAGAGCTCTGCGGGTCGAGAGAACCTGCGAGAGGGCGTCATGGTCCCTGCTCAACGAATCCTGGTGGTAATGGTCGTCGCCTGTGTCCTTGGGTCCGGCGGGGCGAGTGCTGGTCAAGACCTGACGGGTCGGCATTCGGTGGCGGTTGGGGCAGGTCGACTGTCCGGGGCTGTCACCGATGCCGACGGTCGACCGCTGGATCAGGCTATGGTCTCCGCGTTCGGCCCATCCGGGGCTGAGCTCGCCGTGTCGGGTCGGGATGGACGCTTCTTGTTCCAGTCTCTTGTGGCAGGGCCCTACTTCGTCCAAGCCCATCGGGTCGGATTTGTCGCCTCCCGTCGTGAGCTAGTGGCGGTCTCGGTGGGGACCCAGGTCGTGCACGGTATCGCGTTGAGCCCCGTTGCCAACTCCGTGCAGGCTGCTTCCGCCCGAGCCAGTTTTGGGCTTCCTCGGGAACGTGACGAGGAGTCCGACAGCTCAGCCACTCCGGTTGTACCCGGGTCGGAGTCGGCCGGGGCCTCAACCCCTCACGACCACAGTGAAAAGGCGTGGAGGTTGCGTCGGGCTCGTCGAAGCGTGCTCAAACAGGCTGAGGCCTGGGTAGCTGGCGTGGATCCGAGCAACCGCCACTCGCCGGCGGCGGCGACCGCGATATTGGCTCGCGCGGCTGGGGGGCCTGCCGCGTTGACGTCCGGTCTTCGCACCTTTCCGTTGACCGGCGAGGTGAACTTGCTGACTCGCGGGACGCTGGAGTCGCTCACCCCCGCCAGCGTGCTGGACGGCTCAGCGCGGCCCGACGGCATCGCCAACGTGACGGTTGGTGCCCCCGGATGGAACGGCGATTGGACAGCGCAGGGAGCGATGACCACCGGCGACGTGATGTCGTGGTTCGCCTCGGGGGCGTATCTGGCCGATGTCGACGCACAACATCGGGTCGGATTCGATGTGAGCTATGGTCGCCAGCGATATGAGGGTGCCAATCCGGCGGCCTTGACCGTTGGGGCCGAAACACGATACGCGGCCATTTTTGGAGCGTCAGATCGGTGGGACATCTCGCCCCAGCTGGCCCTCGACTATGGCGGTCGGTATTCGACCTACGGATATATCGAACAGGACGGGTTGTTTAGTCCCCGCGCCGCTTTGACGGTCACTCCGCGTCGCGGAACCCGTGTCCACATCGGGGGCGCCCAGGAAACCATTGCTCCCGGTGCCGAGGAGTTCTTGCCTCCCACCGATGGCATGGGGCTTTGGCTGCCCCCGGAGCGTACCTTTGCGTCCTTCTCGCGATACGGAGGACTGCATCCTGAGCGGACTCGGCATCTCGAGATCGGGATCGAACACGACCTGGGGGCTGATTTCTCGGTCGGCGTTCGCCGATTCCACCAAGATGTCACCGACCAAATGGCGACCTTATTTGGGGCCGACGAGCTAGGGAACGCACCGACAGGACACTACTACATTGCTCGAGCGGGGTCGGTGACGAGTGGTGGCTGGATTGTCACGCTCCGCCGAGAGCTCGGGGGACGGGTGAGTGGGTCGGTCGACTATTCGGTCGCCGAAGCGCATTGGGTCCAGGCCGACGTCGACACCGCATTGGCGGTTGCAGCACCCGGTGTGCTGCGTCCAGAGATGGAACGGTTTCATGATGTCAGCGGAACCCTTGAGACCGTCATCCCAGAGTCTTCCACGAGAGTTCTTTTACGGTGTCGGGTCAATGGCGCCTACGCTCGCGCCGATGCTCAGGACCCGACCGGGCTCGACGCCCGTTTCGACGTCATGATTCAGCAGGCGCTCCCGTTCTCGCCCATCGACGGGAGCCGCTGGGAAGCCGTGCTGGCAGTTCGGAGTCTGTTCTTCGATCCAAAAGACATGGCGTCAATGTTCAACGAGCTGCTCGTCGTGCGCCCACCCAAACAGGTCGTCGGTGGCGTCGTCGTTCACTTCTAGTCCAACAATCCTGGTTCGGCGGGCGGATCCAGTGAAGGCTCCAGCCCAAGAACGTCGCGTGGCATCGGGCCTGCGCTAGGAGGCTTTTTCCATGGGTCCCGCTCCGCGTGGGTGGAATCTCATGGAAGCGCGTCCAATCTGCATCATCCAACCAGGCGGATGTTTAAATCAAATAATTGGATTCAGTGATTGGTCAATTGCTACATTTGGCGTGCAAGTCAAGAAAATGCTGTAAGTTACACAGATTTTTTTAGCTGATTGTGGAACGACGATTGCAACTGGCCTAGAAGGGCAAACGCATCAGTGCCGCAAGTCTTGATCCAATGACCTCTCCACTCCTCGTGAAGGCCAGGCTAAACCGGCTGAGCGCTTGGGCGCCGGCTGCCTTGGCTGTGGCTTTGGTGGCAGTACTGATCTGTCTCGCTGCGGCCAATGTCGTGGTCCGGGCCAACTGGAGCGAGGTGGTTGATGGGGTGTTATGGGTCGACCGACCGGGTGGCATCACCGCGGTCGAGATCGGGGCCGGCGAAGCGGGAGAGGTCGCCGGAATCGAGATTGGGGATGTGCTGCTCGCGATCGACGGGGCGCCGGTCGAATCAGCCGGGGCCGTGGTCAATATCCTGCACGGTGGATTTCACGGAGACCGCCTCGCCTACACGCTGTTGAGACTTGACCAGGCGCAACTGGTCGAGGTCACATTGCGACCGGTTCCGGCCGGGCAGACTCAGGTGTACTTCGTTCTCGTCGCCATCGGCGTGTTCACGCTGTTGGTCGGGGCCTCGGTTAGATTACGTCACCCGGGCACCCAGGCGACGCTGCATTTTTTTTGGCTCTCGGTCGCGTTTTTTGGTCTGTTCGCGTTCTCGTTCAGCGGGCGTCTTGACCAACTCGACTGGGTCTTCTACTGGGCGGATGCGATCTCGAGCCTCTTGCTGGCTCCAATGTTCGTGCACTTCGCGCTCGTGTTCCCCGAGCGGGCCCCGGGACCGATTCGCAATCGTCTCGGACGTCTCGTCTTGCCGATCGTCTACGCGCCCGCGGTCGCGCTTGGGATCGTTCAAGCGCTGACGCTGGCTGGGGACGCGGGTTCGGCGGTGTTCACGACGGCGGTCGAAGTGGTCTGGAATCTTGAGATCGCCTACCTGGGCACGTGTGTGGTCACTGGGTTGGCGCTCATGATCCTCACCTTGCGTCGAGTGCCTTCGGTGACCTCGAAACGGCAGTTGCGCTGGATCGTGGGTGGTGCGGTACTTGGCGGGCTGCCGTTCTCGGTGGGATACGCGTTCCCGTGGTCGCTCGGGTTCGATACCGCCCGACTCGATGTGACGGCCGTTCCGCTGAGTCTCATTCCGCTCGCCTTCGCTTCAGCCATCTTGCAGTATCGTCTACGTGACGTCGAGGTCCTCATCAAGCGCGGCTTGGTCTACACCGTCGCGGTGACCGCGATGGTCGCGATCTATGTTGCATTGGATCGACTGGCCCGCGAGGTCTTCCTCGATGACTCCGACGGGCACAACTCGATCATCGCGTTGCTGGCAACCGCAGTCGTCGTGCTGGTGGCAAGCCCGGTCAAGAACGCGATTCAGGCGATGCTGGATCGTGCCTACTACCGGGATCGCTATGACTATCGTCGCGCCTTGGTCGGATTCGCTCGTGAGCTGAATAGCGACCTCGATCTTGACCGATTGGCGGCGCGGTTGGTGAGCCGTGTCACCGAGACCCTCGTGCTCGATCACACAGTGTTGATGCTCCTGCCGCTCGAGTCGGCCGCGGGTGCGCCGTTCCAGCCATCGCACGCGACGGGCCCGACTCCGCCCCGGGACTGGCCGAGCTTGGAGCGCACATCCAGTATCGGGGCAGAGCTGATTGATCGTGTGACGATTATGCTTGACGAGCCGCGGTCAGCTCGCCGTCACCCCGACGAGGAAGTGGCCTTTTGGCGCGATCAGGGTATCCACTACTTCATTCCCTGTGTTTCTGAGGAGGGGACCATCGCGGTACTCGCCTTGGGCGCCAAGACGAGCGGAGAGCCGTTGAGTAGCGAGGATGTGGCCCTTCTCACGGCTGTGGCGGCTCAGGTGGCGACGGCGATCGAGAATGGTCGTCTGTATACGCAGCTTCAACACAAGGCGTCCGAGGTTGACCGTATCCGCGAGTTCAACGAGAACATCATTGAATCACTGAACGACGGCTTGGTGGTGCTCGACCTTGACGACCGGATTGTGCGCTGGAATGCGGCGCTGGCTCGTATCTACGGGGTTACCAGTGAGGTCGCTGTCGGCCAGGTGCTGTCGACGTTGTTCGAGGGGACGTTCGCCGACCGGCTCGACCGCGCCCGACGCGACGAGCCCAACGGCGCCTTGCTCTATCGCGTGCCGCTAACATCTCGACACCCGGATGAGTCCAGACAGTTACTGGTCAACACGGCGCTCGCGCCGCTGCGAACGCCAGACGGCGTGACGACGGGGACTCTGGTCATACTGGAAGACATCACCGCCCGGGTCCAACTGGAAGAGCAGCTACAGCTCTCGGACAAGATGGCGTCGGTGGGACTTCTCGCGGCGGGGGTTGCCCATGAGGTGAATACCCCGCTCACCGGGATCTCGAGTTTCACCCAGATGTTGCTCGAAAGCACTGAGGCGGACGATCCCCGTACAAGGCTGCTCGAGAAGATCGAGAGTCAGACGTTTCGCGCGGCCAAGATCGTCAACGGCCTGCTCAACCTGTCTCGGCCTGCTCGGACCGACGTGGCGGGGCCGGTCGACGTCAACACGGTTATGAATGATGTGTTGGTGCTCCTTGAACATCAGTTACAGACGTTAAACATCCGACTGCGTCGTGAGCTATCGTCGACTCCCACCATTGTTCAGGGTGTGGAATTCAAACTTCAACAGGTATTCTTGAATCTCATCCTGAATGCGTGTGACGCCATGCCCAACGGAGGCTGGCTGTCGATCGCCTCGCGTATCGATCGGCACCAGGCGATCATCGAGGTGGCTGACACCGGAACCGGTATTGCGAGTGAAGATCTCCCACGAATCTACGAACCGTTCTTTACGACAAAGGCGGTGGGGCAAGGAACGGGATTAGGGCTCTCCATTGTGTATGGCGTTGTGCAGGAGCATCGTGGGGCGATCGACTGTCGGAGCGGACACGGGGAGGGCACACGGTTCACGGTTACCCTCCCGTTACCACCACGTACACCGGCACAGTCGTTGGCATACTAGACAGCTACGAAGGGCAACTTGCCTGCAATTGAATCACGTTTGCTCGGCTTTACGGAGATGGCAGTCGCCGCCGTCAACCCTCTCACGGATCGGGATTGTCGTGCCCTGCGGCGCCAGCACCGTCGTGTCCATGTGGTGACCGTTGTCAACGTGGTCTGCGCAGCCGGTGGCGCGAACGTCTACCGCTCGGCGGCCTGGCGCTTCGCAAGTCCCTCGAGGTCGTCATTCACGATCGCCGCTTGCGCCGGGAGCGCCTCGAACTCCTCGCGTTGCTCATCCGTCCACGCCCCCGTTCGGGTGGTTGGCTACGGCTTGCTCGACCGCGTCCATCGCGTTGGGCGAATTGGCCTTGTGCTGGATTAGGCTCTTGTAGTCACTCATCTCTCGAGTCTCCCGGGGCGGCGACCGAGCGACGCGTGTTCGGTTGTTTGGGAAAGCCGGGTGGTGGGCTACGCACACGAAAAGCGCGTCTGCCTGGGGATGCCACGCGACCGCGTCGGCTGCTCGCGGATGTTCAACTCCGGCGTCATGGCCGGCATAAATTCGCGCTGTCCGGTGAGGTGGACCGTCGGGCGATCGGGGAGCCTAATGCTGCCTATCATCACTACTCGGGTCTGGTGGTTGACGGAAGACCCGTCAGCGGACTCAGACGGCGTCCGCGTGAGAAGCCCCCCAACCGCCCGATTGGGTCGATGACGAATTATCGCCGGCTGGAGAGGAGGTTCACGGCCTTCACCATGGGCTGTCAGGTGACCCAATGTTTTGTATTTCAAGAACTCAATTACTTGAATATAAGATAGGGATCCAATTTGGTAACTGACCGTAAAGCCCGTGGAGCCACGTTCCTGGGCCGGAAACTTCTGTGCTCTCTGCTGGTGAAGCAGGACCGATACCAGTGGAGGTTTGAGTCTCTAGTCGTCTGTCACGGAGAACGTTGCACGTGATTCGAGCCGTGATGTCACGGCTGATGCGACGAGGATACCCGGTGATTCGCCATAAAGGAACACGATGCTGAGTGATGCGTCTGTGCTGGTAGTCGATGACGAGGAGATCATGCGGGAGATCCTGCAGACCCTCCTCGAACGAGAAGGCTGTCAGGTCTTGACGGCGGTCAATGGCGAAGACGGGTTGGCACTCGCGCGTCGGCAGCGTTTCGACGTGGCCATCGTCGACATGATGATGCCGGGTATCGATGGTATTGAGACCTTAGATCAGCTGCGTCGGATCGACGAAGACCTCCCGGTTATCTTGATCACGGCGTTCGCCTCGTTAGAGAACGCCGTTGCCGCGATGACGCGTGGGGCGTTCGACTACATCACCAAACCGTTCACCCACGACGAGGTTCTCGTCGTTGTTCGCAACGCGGCTGAGCGGCGGCGGCTCGTGACCGAGAACCGCACTCTGCGTGAAAGTCTGCGAACCCGGACCCATCAATTTGGCAATATCATCGGGCGCAGCCCACGTATGCGTCAGCTGTTTGAGCTGATCGCGCAGGCGGCGGTGAGCCGCACGACGATTCTCGTCGAGGGCGAGAGCGGGACCGGGAAGGAGCTGGCGGCCCGTGCGCTGCATTCCGGTTCCCCACGGTCGAATCGGCCCTTTGTCACGGTCAACTCCGGGAGCCTGCCACCCGATTTACTTGAGTCGAATCTGTTTGGGCACCTGAAGGGCGCATTCACCGGGGCCGTGGCCGCCAAGAAGGGTCTGTTCGAGCTGGCTGATAAAGGGACGATCTTTTTCGATGAAATCGGCAGCGTGCCGATCGAGACTCAGGCGAAGCTGCTGCGGGTCATACAGGAGCGTGAGTTCATGCGGCTGGGGGGCGTCGACACGATCAGGGTCGACGTGCGGATCATCGCCGCCACCAATATTGATTTGAGTCGTCTCGTGAGCGACGGGCGATTTCGAGAGGACCTCTACTACCGGCTCCACGTTATCAAGGTTGAGTTGCCACCGTTACGCGATCGTCGAGAGGACATCAGATTGTTGGCAGAGCACTTTCTCGACAAATACGGTATCGAGAACGAGAAACGGGATCTTGAGCTGACGCCGGAAGCGCTCGACCTGATGGAGGAATATGACTGGCCGGGGAATGTGCGAGAGCTTGAGAACGTGATCGAGCGGGCAGTCGTACTCGCCAAGGGCCCACGGATCGGCGCGGAGCTGATTCCTGACGGCGTCCGAGCCTCCCGACCGTTCCAGATTCCCCAGTTTGTGATGCCCCCGGAAGGGCTCTCGTTCAAGGAGGTTATCGCCGCGTTCGAGACCCAGCTCATCGAGCGGACGTTGGCGGCGACGGGAGGGGTGCAGAAGCGCGCGGCGGAGATGCTTCAGATCAAGCCCACGACCCTCAACGAGATGATCAAACGCCACGACATCCGTCCCCGTCGGAAGCGTACCGCTCCGGCCCGGAGCGGTACCGGACCGTCCGGCTCCACCCCGGAGTCGGCTCAGGGGGTCGCCGGCAACGGGGCCGAAGTGTAAACGAACTAAGACCGTTTGGGGCCGCGGCGGCGTCCTCCGTGACGCGGGCGAATGGATGGACGTGACACCGGGAGTCCAGCAATCAGGCGGTCGTATTTGCTCATGATCACATCCCACCGGTAATTGGCGCGCACGTAGGCGCGACCTTGTCGACCCATTGCCGCTCGGAGTCCATCGTCCCGCAGCAAGAGACGGAGACACTCCGAGAATTCTGATCGGTCGCCGTAGTAGAGTCCGGCGTTGCTTCGTTGGCAATGGTCCATGAGCACGTCGCTTCGAGCGTTCACAAGTACCGGAGTGCCGACCGAAAACGACTCGAGCGCCAGCAACGAGAGACTCTCGAACGGCGACGGCACGACGACCACGGTCGCGGCTTCCAGTGCGTCGAACCGCTCGGTCTCCGACAACATACCGGCGAAGCGAAGATGCGGCGCTTCCGGGATCGGCATGAGCTTGAGTCCCATCAGGACCAGGGACGCGTCTGCGTGGGATTCGGCGTAGCTCCCGAAATAGTCGAGCAGCTCTTCACACCCCTTTCCAGGATCGATCCGCCCACCGTAGAGTGCGATCGGACCATAGAGCCGATGACGACGTCTGAACACCGCGCCGCGACTCGAGAAGGACGCCGTTTCCGCGTCGTCCCCGTTCGTACTGAATGCCACGCTGTCGTCGTTCGGTTCTGTGACCTCGGTACGGTATGAAGCGGGAAGCTCGACCCCACACCCCACGGTTTCTTCGACACGCGTTTTGAGGTTAAACAGTCGTTTCAAGAATCCCCGCTCGACACTCGTGTTGTAGGCGATCCCGGCGGGTCGTGAGAATACCTCGCGATACAGTCGGAGACGGATGGCGGGTTCGTCGTGGGCGGTCGGAACCAGGATGCTGCGATTCGGATCCACCCCCAGGCCCAAGACCGTGGGGGCGTACAAATACGTGAAGAAGATCAGCGCATCATAGGTGCGATGATGTTTTTCTAGATACGCTTGTAGCGAAGGGCACCAGGGGCCTTGTTGCTTGAGCCATTCGTCTTCATCAGCGGCCGTGTGGTCGTGCTGAAAGATCCAATCTGAATACTCGTTGAACGACGCAAGGTCCCGCGTGCGCTCGTTCGAGAATCGGCGCACCGTGACCCCACGGATCCTGTCTTCACCCTCCGCGTACTCGTTCTTCCACGAGATGTAGTCGCGCGCACAGGTCGTCAAGACCTCGACGTCGTGACGACCCGCGAGTCGTTCCGCGATCAAGCGACAGTGATACTCGGAGCCGCCGAGGATCTCAGCTCCATAGCGTTGGACAACGAATGCGATCTTCAGGGTCGTGGTCTCCGCGCCGGTTGATGGGGCAACAACATCTCAGACGAAACGAGAAACGAGTGTGTCGATGTGGCGAGCAACTTGTCCGTCACCAAAATCTTGGAGACGTCGTCGTTGCCCGGTGATGACATCAGCTCGCAGCTCGTCATCGTATACCAAGAGACCCAATAACTCGGCCGCATACTCAAGATCTTTGGGTGAGAAGGCGACACCCGCCCCGCCCAAGGTCTCGGGTACGGCGGTGGAGGCATAGGCCAAGACCGGCACATCGTTCGCCATCGCCTCGATAAGTGGCACGCAAAATCCTTCATGTTCGCTCATCGACACATAGGCGCTCGCTGTGCGGTAATACGCGGCCAAGTCCTCATCGGGCACGGGTCCGACGAACCAGAAGCGCTCGCTGGTCATCTGATACTCCGTCATCAGCCCGCGCAACATCGCGGAGTATCGTGGGCATGCATCGTCCCGTCCGACAAAAATAAACCGATGAAAGGCATCGATGTATCGCTTGTAATGTTCGGCCAAACGGAGATGGTCTTCGAGCTTCTTGTTTGGTACCACACGACCAACAAAGAGGATATTCGTGAGACCGTCTCGGAGCAGCTTTTCAAGCCCCGGGCGAGGCACTGCCTCGGTGAGTCGACGGGTGTCCACCGCGATCGGGAATACGTCGGTGGGTTGGAACCCAAGCGAGACGAGTTCCTGTCGGTTGTATTCGGAATCGCCCAGGGCCAGATCAACGTGGCCCACGAGGGAGGCGAGCTCGGCGCGACCGCGGGTCACGAGTTCCACGACACCCGCGTCGAAGCCGGCAAAAAAGTGGGCAGGGGTGATGTTGTGATATTGGATGACCCGTCCTCTTGGGAGTGCGGCCAGTGCGTGGCTCAGCGGTGAGGCGATGGCGAAATGTAGGATCGTGACGTTGCCGCGTGAGGCCTCTGGATGGGCAAAGGGTCTGACCTCATCCCGCAGATCTTCGTCTATGGTGAGGGCGTAGAGGTTTGAGACATGTCCCCGGGCCCGGAGTAGATCCCGAACACGTCTGGCGCTGTCGCCAACCGCGTCGCCGTGGTGAGCGGCCGGGAGCCATTGGTTGATGATCACAGTACACTAGAGGTCGGGATTCTCCCCGCGCTCTCCGGGTGCGAACGGTAAAGCCTTGTATGCCGAGGGTCGGTAGAGGCGGAGCTCTTCCAGGTGTTCCCACTCGTCGAATCGTGACCAAAAATCCCATCTCACGCTGACGGGCGGGCGTCGTTCCGACCGTTGAACCTGCTCGATTGCTCCGGTCAGGATCCCCGCGAAATCCTGAGCCATGAGACGGTCGAGTGCCGCGTCCTGAGAGCGAACGATCTCCTCCTGTAGCCTGGGTTCGGATAGCACGGTGTGCATGACGGCGGCCACGTGTCGGGGGTCTTTGTTGTCATACAGCACACCTGCCCCGTCCATGGTGGCCGGAACAGCGGTAGCGGCGTAGGCGATGACCGGGACCCGCTTGTAGAACGCCTCGACCAAAGGCACGCAGAAACCCTCATGCTCGCTGGCGGACAGGAAGAGGTCCGCGATGTCGTAACACGCCGTGAGCTCGGCGTTCGAGACATGCCCGAGAAGATGCACGTCGGTCACGCCCAGGGTGGCGATGAGCTGGTGCAGCGAGGCGAGATAGGACTCAAAGCCACC
The DNA here is from genome assembly GCA_036336225.1 of Acidobacteriota bacterium. Lineage (GTDB taxonomy): Bacteria > Acidobacteriota > Vicinamibacteria > Vicinamibacterales > UBA8438 > JAJEEA01. The sequence continues at coordinate 12,375 of JAYZGM010000210.1, forward strand.
ATACGCCCCGACTAGCAGCAGACGCGCGCGTAGCTGGTGCTTGACCCGATACGCATGAAAAAACCGGATAACGTTCTCTATTTTCTTGTTTGGAATGATTCGCCCGACAAACAAGATGTTCAGACGCTCGTCATCGAACTCGGATAGCAAGGTTCGATCCGGTTGGTCCTCCAGATGCGCAAAGTTCGGCACGACCGGGAGAACTCCGGTTGGAGCGAATCCGAACTCGTCCAGCTCTCGACGGTTGAACTCTGAGTCGCCGAGCGCCAGATCACAGCGTGCCGGATAGGCCAGCAGCTCGCGACGTCCGCTGTAGCACAGTCGAACGAGTTCATCATGCACACCCACGAAGTACTCGGGCGGGGTGATGTTGTGATACACCAGGACCATCCGGTCTGGCAGTGCATAGGCGAGCCGGGACGCCCGCGACCCGATGGAGAAATGGTGGATCAGGATGTTGTCTGGATGGGAAACGTCGATCAGATTCCGATAATCCTGGCAGAGCGGCTCCACACGGCGCTCGGCCGTTTCCACGAATATCTCAGATCGATATCCGGCGGCGTGTAGTGTCGCCTGGATGCCGAGAACCTCGTTGCCGATCGCATCGCCATAGCCGAGTGTGGCCAGTACTTGATGCACGGCTGGACGCGGGTTCGGTGGCCTGCTCATGCCACACCAGTTGTGGGGACGGCGGGACCAGTCGGCAGCTGGTCCACCACGTGTCGAGCCGGCGGCTGGTCGCGGCGACGGCGCGCGAACCAGCCGGGTAGGGTGGTTGTTGTCTGATGGTTGCCTGTGTCCTCCTGCTCCAACTGGGCGAGCATGTCGAGATACTTTTGTTCGATGACAGGCCAGGTGTAGTGTGTGTTGAAGTAAGTTCGACCGTTGCGGCCAAGTGCCTCGCGGAGCGGTTGGTTGGCACGTATCGTGTGGAGTGTTTCCGCGAATTCTTCGTAACTCTCGTAATACAACCCGGCGTTGCTGCGGATGCACTGACCACAGAGCACATCACAACGACCATTGGCCAGGACGGGCCGTCCCAACGCCCAGGCCTCCAGGGTGACCATCGACAGGCTCTCGTAATACGACGGCATGATCAACGCATCGGCGGCGGCCATCGCATCGAACTTCTCCTGGTCACTGACAAACCCAAGATGTCGAATCTGGGGGTGGTCGGGGATCGGCATGATCGCTTTGCCGATGAGAACCAGGGTGAGCCCTCGTGACACGTTCGTATACCGCTGGAAGTACTCGAACAGCTCACGACATCCTTTGTTTTCATCGATGCGTCCAACATAGACCACGGTCGGCCCATCGATTCCACTCGTCTGGCGGAACCGCGACGGCTCGGGCTGGGCATTCACCTCCGACCCGATCCCCACGACGACCCCGGGTATTTGCTCGTTGCCGGCGACCGCGTTGATGAGTGCTCGTTCCTCGAACGAGTTGTACATGACCGCACGAACTGCCCGAAAACTATCCTGAAAGATACGGAGGCCGAGCGCCGGATCGCGCTCGGCTGTTGGGACGAGGAGGGCTCGGGAGCCGGTGACCCGTATCCCATGGAACGCGTGGTAGTAGCGATAGCTAAAAAAGATGCAGTAGTCGTAGGCGGTCCGGTGACGACGCAGGTAACTGACAAGTTTGGGACTGGTCGGGCCTTCACTCCGAAGCCAGGCCAGCTCAGATGCGATGGAGTGGCGCTCGTCGAACACCAGTTCGGACCGACGGCCAAAGTCGTCGGCGTCGCGAACCCGACTCACAGGAAATCGTCGCACCGGGACACCGTGGACCATCTCGATCCCTGGCGCGAGCTCGTTCTTCCAGGTGATGTAGTCCGTCGCGCAGCTGGTGAGAACCTCGACGTCGACGTGGCGTGCCAGATGCTCGGCCACGTAGCGTGCGTGTAGCTCGGCTCCGCCGTTCAGCTCGGCGCCGTATCGCTGCACGACGACGGCAACCTTCATTGGTCGTCGTGGTCGCGCGCCGTCGAGGGCGTGTCTTCAGGGGCTGGTGTGTCGGTCCCGGGCTCGGTGCCCCCCGGAGACTGAGCCGTGTCAACGCCTGCGGAACCGCTCGACGCATCGGTCGGTGGGGCTGGCTGTGGGTCGGGGCCTGTGTCCGGGGATGACGTGGTGTCGGCGCGCGTGTTGGCACCATCCGACGAGATCGCGGAAGGGCCACCCGAACGTCGGCGTGGCCGCCGTCGCCGCCGCCGGGTTGGGGTCGGGCTGGGCGGGGCGCCGTTGGCCTCGCTCTCGTCGGTCTCGCCACCCGGTGGGGTCGACCGGGTCTGGACGACCGATTCGAGGGCTCGGGCGCGCCGTTCGTCAAAATCGAGTCGTCCGGCCACCGATTCGACCCGCATCTTGTGGTTTTTCATGTCCACGGCCAGTCGGGTCATTTCCACCACGAGATTGTTGAGAACCTCGTAGTTCAGTGCGTCCAGGTCTTCCCGGGCCGCGAATTTCTTGCCCACTTGCTCGAACTGCTTGTTCACGCGTTCGACGAGGTCCGTCTGGCGCTGGAGAAGGTGGAGCGTCCAGGTATTGATTTCTGACTGTCGAGCCATAGCAAAGATGATGGGGTCCGGGTTGAAAAACAGACGAAGGAGGGGGTTCAAGAGCCGACGAACAAAACGCAGCAATGTCCCCATCAGTCCTCTAGATGACGCATAGATGGATTCTTCGTTGAAGGCGATTGCCTCCGGGGCCGGAATCGGCGCGGCCTGCTCGATCGGGTCGAGCCACCCTGGCGACTCCAGCTTCCGATAGTGCTCCACCAGGTTGGAGCGCACCTGACGCGGATCGAGAAACCGCTCGAGTTTGACCGAGGCGAGCTCTTGGATCTGTTGCTCGGTATAGTCGGCGCCACGCTTTTCCCTGATGCGCTGGCGGATCTGTCCCATGATCTGGGTGACGTCGACGCTGTCTGCCTGAATCGTGAATTCGGACATCATTCTTGTCTGGGGGCGTTGTCCCACGCCCCGGCTTTGGTCCTGGACCCTTCAGGGTCATCCGGTGGTTCACCGGTAGGTCTTCCAGAGTTGACCCCAATCGGTTCGACCGAACTTGCGGATTCGACTTTGGCCCACCGTGGGGTACCACAGCCAGTCATGATAAACGTTGGACGCGAACGGTGCCCAGACCACGAGGGGCGAGTGAAGTAAGAGATGCTCCAAGGGACGCAGAAATCCACGTCGTATGAGCTGGTCACCCCAGATTACCAGTGATTTTCTTGTCTGAAACCCAAAATTCACGTCTCGCACGTCGTCCCCGGCGACCTCGATGTTCTTCGGGTCGGCGACACCGAGACCGTGCTCTTCTGCCATACGAAGATACGGAATCGACATTGGGTCGAAACCCATCATCCGAGCGGCGACCGAGTCGATCGCGACCGAGTCTGACGACGCCAGCAGGTAATTGTGGATCCGGGGAAACATGGTGCGTGGGCCCGCCCCATCGCCGCATACGGTGCCATCCATCACCGCAAATTTTGCCGGATGCAGCTCACGTTCCATATATAGGAGGTCCACCAGCACCTCGTGCATGTATTTGTGCGCGTAGTGTCGGACTTCCTTGAGCAGTCCACCGAACGCGTTCTTCACGGCGCCGGTCGTCACTGCATGGCCATGGGTCTTCACGGTCGGGAGATGCACGATTTGCTTGCCGGGATACAGGGCCGGAATTTCGATACCCTCTGGGAAGATGTCGTTTAGCTTGAGTAGAGGGCTCTTGAACCGATAGACCTGCCAATCGACCTCGGGGAGCGCAGTAAACGTGAGTCCATACCGAGACAGCACCGATTCCCACCCATTATTGCGACATCCTTTCCATGGGTCGGTGACGACGGTCTTGTTCTCCAGAGGATGCACTCGCTCCCGGGCAAACTCTCCGTCCAGAAGGGTCTTGATGACCCCCTCCACTTGCCAGGGTTGACTGGAGCAAGCGGGGAAGTATTTTGTCCACGAGAGATTGAGTTTGAGGAGGGTGTCCGCGTGTGGGTCCAACGTGTCACGATACCTCGCGGTTTCCATCACCCGGGCGTAGTCTTCGAGCACCGAGTCCGGTCTGGTCTTGACTACCGCGACGAGTGCCGTCCGACGGCGCACGGTCGGTTCCGTGGTCGGTGGAGGGGCGTCGAGGACTGTTGGCATGCGCGGGTCTCCTTGTGGTTCTGGGGAGTGTCTTGGCCACCGCGAGTGTATTCTCGATCGCTATTCGGAGTCTGAAAGCCAGTGGTGGTGAACGACCCGCCTCTAGAACGGTCGGTAGATGATGACTGCGACCGCGACCCCCCACGTTGCCACACAGACTGCGATGGGGCGATCCCGTAACAGAATTTCGGACGGACCGAGGCCTGCCGATGGATCTTGGGCGACAAGTAAATATCGCAGTACCCCATAGATCGGAAACGGTATGGTCAGCGTGAGCAGATTCGTACCAAACTTTTCGACCGTTTCCGCGCCCGACGCCCACACGGCATAGCTCACCAACGTCGCCGCCGCTGCGATTGTGACCATCTGGTCCAGCAAGTGCGGCGTGTAGTGGTGGAGCACCCCGCGGTGTTGACCAGCGTTCACCCCGAGTTCAGCCACTTCTTGACGACGCTTGGTCAAAGCCAGAAACAACGCCCCCAGTAGTGTGCATACGAGAAGCCATTGGCTGATCGGGGCACTGAGCACCACCGCCCCCGCCACGGCGCGGAGGACAAAACCGATGGCAATCACCATGACATCCAATATCACGAGCTTCTTGAGAACGCGAGAATAGAGCCCCAGCAACCCGGCGAAGGCTAATGCGAGGAGCCCGAGTGGAAACTGGAGCCAAAAGGCCCCTGCGGCGCCTACGCCCAATAGCGAGACGGCAACCAGCAGCGCCGCCGGCGCCGACACCCGTCCTGCGGCAATTGGGCGTCGGCACTTCCTTGGGTGTAGGCGGTCGCGTTCCCGGTCGACGACATCGTTGAACAGATACATCGCGCTGGAGAGCGCGCAAAACACCGCGAAGGTTGCGGTCGACCGGCCGAGCGCCTCAAGATCGAGGAGACGCTCCCCGAACACCAATCCGGCAAAGACGATAAGGTTCTTGGTCCATTGATCTGGTCGCAACGACACGAGCAGAGGAGCGACCCGAGCCGGACGCGGTGTCTCACCGAGACGTGAGACGCCAGGCATGACTATACAAGGTTGGAGCAGACC
>JAYZGM010000211.1:0-7627 GCA_036336225.1 Acidobacteriota bacterium
CATTTAACGCCTTCTGAAGTGTCTCGGAATAGTCGACGCCACTGCCTCCATTACTCGAGTCCATGATCGGCACCATCTTGCTCGGAAACGCGTCACCCGAGTGCATGACCCGCAGCGACGGGAACACGACCCACGTATCGCCACCGGTGTGGGCTTGTCCGAAATAGTGCAACTCCACCCGGTCGTCCCCCTGCCCCAAGGTCAGCCGGTCGCTGAAAGTGGTCGCCGGTAATCCCAACCCCATGCTCCGCTCAAACGGGCTCGGTCATGCAGGACGACCCAGACCACGAACCGGATTGTTCTCGCGCATCAACCGCTGTGTGTTCTCGTGGGCCACAAACTCGACCGACGCGGGAAACTCCACGTTGCCATCCACGTGGTCAAAATGGGCGTGCGTATTGATGATGGTCGTAATCGGGTTCGACGTCAGCTCGCCGATTTGGTTAATGAGTGGCTGTCCCCACCCGGCGAGTTTTGTATCGACGAGCACGACGCCGTCCGTGGTGACAAACACGGCCGATTTTCCGCCACCGCCCCGCAACACATACAGGTTATCTTCGAGCTGCTCGACCTCGACGGTCATCTCGCCTGGCTGACCGGCGAGACCAACCATCGACACCGCCCCGGCCACCAGGACCACCCCCAACAGCCCCACTCGTCTCATGCCATGCCTTCGGGAAAAAACACACGCTGCAGGAACCAATAGGTGCCGGCCGCGATCACGCCGATCGAGCCCGCAAAGGCGAGACGCCGACCAGCGGCTTCGCTCCGCGATCGAAGCGCGGTCAAGGCGGACGCGACGACCACGGCCACGGCCACCTGACCGATCTCCACGCCAAGATTGAACGAGAACAAAGACCAGCCAAGTGCGCCACTCGGCAGTCCCATTTCGCGCAAGACGCTGGCAAACCCGAAACCATGGATCAACCCAAATACCAGCGCGATCCAGACCCGCATGTCGCGACCACCACGCACGAGCAGGTTGTCAGCGCCCACATAGACGATGCTCAGGGCGATGATCGGCTCCACGATGTTGCCCGGCGGACTCACCACCTCAAGCACCGCCAAGGCGAGCGTGATGCTGTGGGCGATGGTGAAGGCCGTAATGACCATGAGGAGCCGCCGGAGGGAGCCGCCGAGCAGCAGAAGCCCGATGAGAAACAACAGGTGGTCGGGGCCGATCAGAATGTGATGTACGCCTTGCGGCACGAATTTCTGGATCACCGCAATCGTACCCTGACGACTCCCGACAAAGTACTGATAGCTGGTATCGCCGCCACCAAGAATCGCCTGCGAGGTCAGTGTCCCCTCGTCATAGAAATTGAGAAACGTCTGGTGCTGCGGATCGTAGGGAAACATCTCAGCCGCAACATCGATCACACCAGGGGCGCCCTGGAGGCTCACCCGAGCCTTCACGCTCACCGACTGGCGCTCCGGTAACGGCTCCGGCTCGGACCAACCTTCCGCGACCACCCGTCGACCGTCGACCGTGATCTGCAGTCGTTCCTGAATCAGCGCAGCCAGTCTCGCCCCACGTGACCCCAGCCCGCCCGGCTCGACGACCCGATTGGGCGGCTGGACCCCGAGCTCATAGGCCACGTCAAACGCATGCAACACCACCTCGAGGTCAACCGTGTCGGCATGCACCCGCACATCGACAAAGCTGAACGGCGCCGGGTGCGCCCCGGCTCCAGTCGTCCCCGCCAGGAGCACAACACCGCACAGAACGATCACCCGCAAGACAAACCGAGTCATGACCCAAACACCTAAGGCTTAGGGAGTGCCGACTTCAATGCCCCCTAATGGTAACGCACAGCGTTTCGCCCGGGGCCCATCGTCCCGATCCAAGCTGCGACTCCCCTCCCAGGCTGCCTATACTCTTCGACGGCTCGTAAACGTTTGCCGTCGCTGGCCAGACGATGGCTCCTGAAAGGAAGATGCATGTGCCGACGCCCACACGCCGTCAGACGTGACAGGGGCTGATCGACCTCGGTCCCACCCTGGCCGTGACAAGGCCAACCTCCGAGTCGACGTCGTCATCGTCTCCGAGCACGGCGACGACGAGCGTGGTCGTCCAAACCCCGAAGATCGGTCCTTATGACGGCGCCGTACTCCCGACCGGGGTTCGCTCTTCGTGAACCACATCAACGGATTGCGTATCCACGTGCTCGAGGCCGGTTTCGAGCACGGTGACCGCCCCGCCCTGCTCCTCCTGCACGAGTGCCCAGAACTGGCCTATAGCTGGCGCAATGTGCGGGTGCCGTTGGCCGAGGAAGGCTATCACGTCTTCGCGCCGGACCTACGAGGGTATGGTCGAACCACCGGCCGGACCGCAGACTATGGTGACGATTTGAGCCCGTTTCGCCGTCTCAATGTGTGGTTCGAGACGCGATCGGGTTGGTCCACGCGCTCCGGTATCGCTCCGTCGCCACAGTGATCGGACACGACTTCGGCTCGCCGACCGCCGCGTGGAGCGCGGTCACACGGCCTGATGTCTTCCTAGCCATCGCCCTGATGAGCGCGCCGTTCCACGGCACGACAACTCTCCCGTTTGATACGGCGGACGATTCCGCGACCGCCCCGGGGCCGGCCGACCCCAGTTTCCTAGAGGATCTCGGCAGAGGATCTCCGCACCCGGCCCCCCCGCGAAAGCATTATCAGGCGTACTACCGAACCCGCGAGGCGAACGAGAACATGTAGCACGCGACACAGGGGGCCCACGCGTTCCTACGTGGCTACTACCACTACAAGAGCGCCGATTGGCGGGCAACCGACCCTATCAGCTCGCTGAGCGCTCGGCGACGAAGATGGAAAGATGCCAACCTCCGACATCATGGATCTCGCCGATGGTCTGGCTGAGACCGTGGCCAAGCACAAGCCCTCCATCGCACACATCGCCTCCAACACGTGACTGCCGGACGACGCGCTGGAGGTCTATAGCGAGGACTATGACCGCAACAGCTTCCCGGGCGGCCTCAATCACTATCGCTCAGGCGGGATCGGTGCGCCGGAACGGGAGATTTACACCGGTCTGACGATTGAGCAGCCGTCCGTGTTCATTGCGGGGGCGAGTGACTGGGACAGCTATCAAGACCCGGGCGCAGTGGAACGGGCAGATCGCCCGTTACGGCCAAGACAAGATCGAGGTCGGAATGGGAACCGCCGACCAAGATTTTCCGATCGCCCCTGCGATCACACGTGCGCTGCGGGACCGGATCGCGCACGAAAACTACGGCTATCTGACGATTCCCTCCTCATACAAGGAGTCGATCGTCAATTGGAACCAACGACGATACGGCATCCAGATCGACCCGGACACGATCCTGCATTCACCGGGTGTCCATCCCGCTATCATCAGCACCCTCCGTGCCTTCTGCCCACCGGGAAGCAGAGTACTGATGCAAACCCCGGGGTACAACGGCTTCTACGCCGATATTCGAGTGGTAGGCACGCTGGCTGAAGAGAGTCCGCTCAAGCTCGAGGGCGGGCGATACCACATGGACTTTGAGGATCTGGAGCGACGCATCGACCACGACACCCACGCACTCATTCTCTGCAACCCGCACAACCCCACCGGCAACGTGTGGTCACGGGCCAACCTGATGACACTCGGTGAAATCTGCACACGTCGTCGGGTCGTGGTGCTATCCGACGAAATCCACTGTGACTTTGTCACGGCCGGGCAAACCTATAACCCCCTACGCGACACTCGACGACGAAGCGATCGTTCGTAACAGCATTACGTACAAGTCGGTCAGCAAATCGTTCAACCTCTCGATGATGAAGTGCGCGTATCTGTTCTCCACCAACCCGGACTATCTCGACCGGATTCGCGGCGTCGGACAACATCGGCAATCGATGAAAACACTGGGCATCATCGCCGCCGAAGCGGCATACAACGAGTGCAAAGACTGGCTGGAACAGCTCCTCGCGTATATCGACGGCACCCTCGATTTTGTGCAGAGCTTTGTCTCGTCACACATTCCGAGAGTCTCCGCGGTCAAGCCGGAAGGGACGTATCTGGCGTGGCTCGATGTGGCGTCCGCGCTGGAGCGAGCCGGCATCTCAGCCTCGACCCTGGATCCCAGCGACCCCAATCTGACTCCGGAACGGGCATTTCAGCAGCATCTCGTGGAGCAGGCGCACGTCCACCTCAACCCAGGCTCCGATTATGGTCTGGGAGGCGCTGGGCACATGCGAATGAGCACCGCTACGTCGAGACAACTGGTCGACCGCGCGCTTCGCAACCTCGCGACCGCGCTCGCCTAGCAGCCCGTGGTGAACCCCCGCGTCGTGTAAAAGAGCTCCGCCCCATTGGTCGATACGGTCACGCCCTCCCCGTTGGCCACAACCATCCCCCTACTCGGCCAGAGGATGCGGACGGAGCTGAAAATGAATAATCGAGCTCCGTCGCCCCTTACCGCCCTCAATGTGCCAGTTGAGATTCGACCCGTAGTTCGCCCACAACCCGCGTCCCTTCCAGCCGGCCTGCGGATCGTCGATACGACCGTCAAGACCTCGGGCGAAGAACCCGAGTGGGTAGGGGACGCGAAGCACAATCCACTCACCCGTATCCGGCAACAGCGCGAGTAGAGAGTCTGACCCCGAGCCGGGGGCCATCGGGATGTTGGGCCCCAAGCCGAGCGTGTCAAACTGGTCGACCCAGTTGTAGTAGTGGTAGTCCGCGCTCCCGGGGTCGACGACGCCTTTCATTTGGGGTCCAGGCGTCGGATACAGTGTCCAGCCTTCCGGGCAATGCTGACCAGTCGCCACTGCCCCCCTCAACACTCCGCACTTTCGACGGTCAAAGCTGGCAATGTGCCCACTCCCCGAGAGCGCGGTCCAGATGACCCCATCACGGTCCACGTCCACCCCGCGCGGCGCGTGACCCGTGCGGGCCGGATCCACCGCGTCGTTCTCGATAGACGGCGGCTCATAGACCTCAGCGATACAGGTCTCGGGCGGATTATCGCCGCGCGCGAGACGAACCAGCCGACCCGGAAACGGCCCGGTCCGCGCAATCCACGCCGAGCCGTCTGTCGGACTGGCGATGACGCCGTAGGCAAACCCGACAATCCGCGTGTCACGAGTTGGGTCGCCGACCTCACCCGGCTCCGTCCAAGGCTTGGTGATAACCCCATCACCGTTGGTATCGATCACCGTCGGGCACCACCCCTGCGCCCCCTGTTCATCACCGGTCTCGTCAAAGCGCTTGGTCTCGAGCCAGCCCACCACGTTGGCGTCACCACTAAACCAGAGCGTATCTTGAGAGTCTTCGCCAAACTGCAGGTGATGGGTCGCATAGCAGCTATCAATCAGCGTCCACGACTCATCCTCCGGCTCATACACGGAAATCTGACGACCGCTGCGGTCGATCGGAAAGTACTGTGCCGATGGATGCACCGACCCTTCCCGGCACCACGCGGGATTCTCACGCCGACGAACGGTCGAGGTGAGCCAGACCCGACCACGCGCATCCATCATGGGGTTGTGGGGGTTCGCCGGCGCGTCAAAAATGATCTCGTCGCCCCAAGACGGTGACGGCTCAAACCCGGGCGAGGTCGGAAACATGGAGGGGACCATCTCCCGCGGTTCCCGCAACGGCACGTCGAGTTCCACCGACTGATGGCGTGCGATGTCGGTAATGACCAGCTTGTCGCTGGTGATGGAGACCCCGTAGACCAGCCCGTGACCGTTGACCGTGGGTGTGCGCTTGTCAGTCGTGACCTCGTCGTGCACATAGGAGGTCTCTCCAGCCCATTCCCACATAGTCAGCACGAGATTGCGCTCCACCCCTATCGGTCGCGGGGGCGCCTCTGGCACCTCTCCCCCGGCAATCCGATCACTCCAGTCGGCGTACATCTCCAAACCGCGTTGCCGCCCGAACCGTGACATCGCGGCGCTCATCTGACGGCCACGCTGGCCATATGTGATGCGGTGGTCCCAGGCCTCGACACTCGAGTCGAACTCCGACAGCTGACTGGTGTCAAACGTGAAACGGTTGCCCATCTGATGACACAGCTGACACCCCTGTTTCGTGAGATCCACCCATGCGGCCTGGCTTTGAAGATTGGCGGCGATGCCGTTCCCGTCCGCCCCGGTGCCTGGAAACGCATCGGCGGCTGGGGGCTCGAGCAACGAATACCAGTAATTGGCCGGATAAACCTGCGCGGCCTCCTGTGGTGTGCTGGCCACCACTGCATCGAGCGCCAGGGTGTCGCCCGGCTCTGCCGCCACCGGTTGGGAATCGACAAGGCCATACCCTCGGACCCACACCCGATAGAACGCGGCGGGCAGGTCCGGCACGAGAAACCGCCCCTGCTCGTCGGTCACGACAATCTTCCGGAAACCGGTATCCAGTTCATCCGTCTCGGCGATCACCCAAACCCCCGCTTCCGGACCGACCGAACTATGCACAACCCCACGCAGGTCACCCTCTTCGCCGCGCGGCACTTGGGCTCCAAACGACACGACACCGCCGATGCCGACCACGACACACACGATTCCAACACGGGTCAAACGGGTCATCGCTCCCTCCTGCGGGCGGTCTCGCGCAACCGCTCAATCTGCCGCACCGCGGCGTCGATCTGCATCTCCAGAATCTGCTCGCCATACTCAGCCGTGGATCGACCGGGATGTCCGGTCACACCATTCCCAGACGGGCCGGTGCCACGCACCATTCGGTCTTGTCGTAGCTTGGACGGGTCAAGAAAGAGAAAACTCGACGTATCGTGCATGCCGGCGTGCGAGCCCACATCCGCTTCCAAAACCCCTTGCTCGACCAACCAGGCATCCCCCGGACCTGGATAGTAGTCGGTCAGATGGTGCACGCGGACGGTGGTCTCCGCCCACTCGGCATTGAGACGCTCGGCAACCGCCCCTTGCGACGCCTGATTCCCGCCACTGTCGCCAAGAAAGGCGATGTCGTGGAAACCGTGTTGAACCAGGCTGCGGGCTGCATACGTGAGGACCTGCTCAAAAACAGCTGGCGGCGTGGTGATCGTCCCGGGAAACCGCATATGCCCCGTCGGTGGGTCAACGTCCCCCTCCGGCACATACGCCATGACCGGTGCTACCAACGTATTACCCAAGCGGCGAGCCACTTCCCCAGCTTTGTAACGCACGAGGTAGTTGTGTTTCCCCAAGACCATGTGCGGACCATTCTGCTCGGTGCCACCGGTCGGCACGATGATCGTGGTAACGCCGTCTCGAATCGCATCACGGAGCTCGGTCCAGGTCAGGTCTTCAAGAAACACCGTGTCTGGCGTCTGCGCGACGACACCACCCACCAGCCCGACAACGGCCGCCGTCACGATCAGCACACCTCTCATCATTCCCCCCACACGGGAGCGTCGTTCAGCTGGTCCACTTGTGCCCCCGTGACGTGTCGCCCCGTCACCCGAAGTCGTAGTCGTCTGTATCACAGGCATGATCCGGGCCCCGCATATACTGTCACCATGACTCATCGTGTGACTACCGTGTTGTCGATTGCCCTTCTTGGTCTCACGTTCGTCCCATCCGCCAACGGTGGTCAACCGGCGTCGGCGGGGCGCCCACCCGCGGGCTCTCCCGCACCACGTATGCCCTGGGGAGTCCCCGACCTCCAAGGGGTGTGGGACCATGGCAC
>JAYZGM010000212.1:0-12762 GCA_036336225.1 Acidobacteriota bacterium
CCAGTCCACGTACTACCCCCCACCGGACGATTGGGAGCGTAGAGCACCAGAAGAGGTCGGAATGGAACCGACGCGTCTGGCTGCCGCTATCGCGTTTGCGGAGTCGCAAGAGACCAGTAAACCGATGGACTTTTCCGACCAGGAGACGATCTTTGGTCGCTTGTTGGGGCCCATTCCGACAGAGCGAGCTCACACCAACGGTCTCGTGATTCGTCACGGTTACATCGTGGCCGAGTTCGGGGATACGACGGCGGTCGATCCGACCTACAGCGCGGCGAAGAGTTACTTGTCGACCTTGGTCGGAGTGGCGGTGGACGAAGGGTTGATCCGTGACGTCCATGACCCGGTGAGTGAGTATGTTGACGACGGTGGCTACGATTCGCCACAGAACGCCCAGGTGACGTGGTACCACCATTTACAGCAAACGACCGAGTGGAACGGGGAGCTCTGGGGTCGGCAGCACGATTTTGTCGGGACCCAGGCGTTTGGTAACGGTGAGCGCGAGCCACGCGAGCTCCAAACCCCGGGTACGTATTACGAGTACAACGATGTTCGGATCAATCGGCTCGCGCTGTCTTTGGCTCGGGTGTTCGGTCGCTCGCTCCCCGATGTGTTGCGCGACGAGATCATGGACCCGATCGGAGCCTCCGACACCTGGAAGTATCTGGGCTACGAGAACTCCTGGGTGGACATCGACGGCCAGCGAGTGCAATCCGTCACCGGGGGAACACGGTGGGGCGGTGGCATCTGGATCAACTCGTTCGACCACGCGCGGTTCGGTCTGTTGATGCTCCGGGGAGGGAAGTGGCGCGACCGCACCTTACTCTCAGAGGAATGGCTCGACGAGGCGACAACCAGAGGAGAGGTTGGTCCCGACTACGGGTATCTCTGGTGGCTGGATACCGAGGGACGGGCCTGGCCGGACGCGCCCCGGACCGCGTTTCGCGCCAGTGGGCACGGGTCCAATACCGTGTGGATCGACCCGGAACATGATCTCGTCGTGGTGTGGCGCTGGCACCAGGGGCGAGCGGCCAACGAGTTCTATCGGCGGATTGTCGACGCGATTCAGTAGATGCGAAGAGGAGGTATGTTGTGACGCGAAGCGCTATGACCAGCGGGCTCCTGACGGCGAGTGTGTTCGTGGCATTGGTCGTGACCGGTCTCGCTCCAGGGGCGGTGGCCCAGGAGCATGACGAGGTGCCCCGCGTGAAAACATTCGATCGACTCAGCGGTCCGAGAATCGCCGTTCCCGCGGACCCACAGGGTGCAAGCCCCTTGCGACAGCTGTGTCCAGAGGTGACCGACACCTGTCGCAAGTACTGGGAGTACACGATCAACTTTGTTGCCAACTACAACATTCCGCTTCGCGACAAAGAGCTACTTATCCTGCGAACCGCCTGGCTGTCGCGTGGCGACTACATCTGGGGTCGGCACAACCTCATGGGCCAGGACGCTGGGTTAACCGAAGAGCAGATTCAACGGGTGATGGCGGGGCCCGATGCTCCGAGATGGAACAACTTCGACCGGGCGCTGTTACGTGCCGCCGATGAGCTTCACCTCAGCCGCTTTGTCTCCGAGGACACGTGGAACGCGCTGGCGGAGCGATACACCGAGGAGCAGCTCAGAGAGGTTGTGTTGATCGTGGGGAACTATACGCAGCTGGCAATGTTTCAGAACACGCTGGGCGCCATGTTGCCGTCTGACGTAGTGGGGCTTCCCGAGTCAGCTGACGATCGGTGACCAACCAGTCAGTGTTCGTCTCCCAGACGCGAAATCGCCAGCGTCGCCGCAAGCCCGAGGAGAAGGATGGTGGCCGAGCCAGCCAGCTGACCGACCGATGGGGTAAATCGTTCGAGTGGCCAGTCTGCCGGGTCGATCTCCGGCAGAGTCGCCTCGCTTACGAGCTGTCCCTTGATCGTGGAGCCGAGCGCCGGCTCGGCCGGCTGCTGAAACGGCCACAACCCAACCACGGCCCCGAGGAGCAGACCCAGCAGCGCCCCGAGGGTGACTTTCGCGTGGTGGTCGAGGAGCCACCGTAGCAGGTTGGACACCCCTACTACCCCGGCCACGACCCCGATGCCCACGGGAATGCCCAGGACGGAAGCAGACAAGATCAGACTGAAGTCGGGGCCCAAAAGACCGTCTTTGAACGTATCCACCGCGCCGAGAATTGTTTCGTATTGGCCCAGGAGCAACAGTAAATAGCCGCCACTCACCCCGGGCAGAATCATGGCCGATGCGCCGGCCAATCCTGACAGAAACAGAAAAAACGCGCTCGGGTCGCCCCCGGTGCCGCCGGCCCCGAATCCCAGCTGCATCACGACCATCGCGAGGAACGCCCCTACCGCTCCCATCCATACCGCCGGAGTGGCCGGTCTTGCCAGCTTCCAGACCAGTGGCACCCCACCGAACGTCAGACCGATGAACAGGCTGTACATCACCCACCGTTGCTCGATCACCAGGCTACGCATGAAACCGGCGAGCAGCAGGATGGCGAGCGCCGCCGACCCGACGATGGTGGCCAGTAGAACCAGCGAACGTGGTTTGAACCTGAGCGTGGTGACCTCGGCGATGGCGGTAATAAAGCCCGTGTAGACCCCGGTGGCCAGCAGCATCGTCCCGCCGCTAATACCGGGGACGAGGTTGGCGAGACCCATCAAGACGCCGCCAATAGAGCTACGTGTGACGACAGACGCAAGAGAAGAAGTTGTATTAGAAGTAGTCATCGTGGTTTAGCGGAGCGAGAGCGGCCGACGTGTCGGGCGTTAGGTCCAGCCGTCGATGGCGTATCGTGCGACCGCTTCGTCATCGAACGTGATACCGAGTCCGGGTGTCTCTGGAAGGGCGAGTCCACCCGGAACGATCTGCAACGACGTCGAAAACAACCGACCGAGGTTGAGCACACTGAAGTTCGTGAAGTATTCCACCCACACCGCGTTTGGGGTCGCCGCCACGAGATGCACATGGAGGTCGGCGAGCCAGTGCGGGGCCACCGGGATGTCGTGGGCCGCGGCGTGGGCGGCGATACGACGCCATTCAGTGATGCCACCACAGACCCCCGCATCGGGCTGAAGGATGGCGGCGGCGCGCTGTTCCACCAGGTTGAGAAAGTCCCACCGCGTGGCGTGGATTTCACCGGTGGCCACCGGGGTGGTCACCGAGGCCGCGACCTGGGCGTGACCCTGGATGTCGTCCGGCATCAGTGGCTCTTCGATCCAATCTGGTTGCCACTGTTCCCAAGTTCGGATGGCCCGGATGGCGCTCCTGGCATCACGCCAGGCGTTGTTGGCATCGAGGAAGAGCCGCACATCGGGGCCGATCGCCTCGCGGGCGGCGGCGATACGGACGGCGTCCTCCGCGGTCGATACGCCCCCCACCTTAATCTTGACGGCGTCGAATCCCAAGTCGACATAACCCTGCACCTCGTTGGCGAGGTCGTCGGGGGTCTTTCCTTCCGCGTAGTAGCCGCCGCTGGCGTAGGCCGGCACCATGCCGGTGCGGTAGCTCCCAAGATATCGGTGCAAGGGGAGATTGGCGTCACATGACACTATGTCCCAGAGTGCCTGGTCGATGATGCTGATGGCTCGAAGAACAGCGCCTCGTCGGCCCTGGAGCAATGCCTCTCGGAACATCGATTCCCAGATCGCCTCTACTTCGTGGGGATCGCGTCCAAGCAGGCAATCGCGCAGCAACTCGCGGACCGCCAGGGTCGCAAGCGCGCCTGCTCGAGTGCCACCATAGCAGAACCCGATCCCTTCGGTGCCGGTGTTGGTCCGGACCCGAACCAGGGTGTAGTGGCGGTCGGTGACGGCCCGGGTGGCAAAGGAGATACCGGTCTCGAGTGGCACGACACAGGTCGTTGCTTCAACGGAGGTGATCTTCACGTGGGGTTGCCTCGAAAGTCAGCTCGACTGCTTGCCTGAATGTCGCGGGACCTATGGCCAGATATCGACAGAGCCCGGGCGCGATTCGGGTGAACAGCTCGAGAGCCGTCGGTGCCCTGCCGAGCAAGCAGTGCGTAGAGCGGCGAGGTAATGGTCGGTATGTCGAATCCGAGTCGGCGGAGACGCGGGCCGCCAATGGCCACCAGCAGCGCCTCAACCGTCTCTGATCCACTTTCGAGGTCATGCAGACCCTGCTCGACGAAGTCGCCGCCTGGCAGCCCAACGAACATGACGAGATTATAGTGACTCCGGCGACACCAGCCGCCCAGCTGCTTGCCGAATGAGTTCGCTTGCTCGACCTGTCGCAGCGGGACGCGGATCGGCGATGAGCGCGGTCATCGACGCCTCGGTGCTGACTGACGCTGGCGTGAGTGGCGCGTGGGCAGAGAGCGTTGTTGTGGTTGGCAATCTGTACGCGCCCCACCTTGTCTTGGTCGAGGCGACGAATGTCCTCCGACGATTAGAGCGGCCCGGCGAGCTGAGTCGTTTGGAGACGATCGCCGCGCAGCGTGATCTTCTACGTCTCTCCATCGACCTGTTGCCTTCGAGCCGTTTACCGAGCGCATCTGGGAGTTGCGGGCTGTCCTGGGCGTCACGAGTGACCGGTTTCACACCGGCCGCATTGACCTATCCACCGAACACCCATGTCATGAGCGCGATCATAGCGCTGCGCTGTGAGTTTCTCGATGCCGCGCTGCGCGAGTACGTGTCGGTGGGCGACCAGTTCCCGGTGACCTTGAATTTTTCCGGTGGGCTGAGTGGCTATCTCGAAGAACACGGTCTGACTCTAGAACGCGCGTGCCAAGGGGATGAGGCCCTCCCCTCCCCTTTGATGGTCTCGCGTTGGCCGTGAAGTCTTGAAAGAGATGTTGGGGTGAGGGCTCACCGGTGGGGGTATCCCTCGGCATATCCAGCACCATGCGTAGCGCGCGACGCGGTCGGGTGCGATAGGTGGCAAACCCCCTCCGGTCGAGGGGGTCAGCACCTCTTTAATCCTCAAAGCCTCGGCCAGAAGCATCAGAATCCCATCAGCATAGTCCATCAGTGTGTTCTTGGGGTGGGCTTGATAATAATACAAATGTATTATAAATTTATATCATGCCCCAGACACGATCGGGCCAGACCCGCGAACGGGTCTTCCAGTTCATCCGTGACCGGTTGCTGGCCGGCGATCCTCCCACGGTGCGTGAGGTGCAGCGCGTGTTCGGCTTTGCCACCCCGCAAACCGCACGCTATCACCTGGAAAAGCTCGTCGCCGAGGGGCGTCTAGCGGCGGCTCGGGGAAGGGCCCGTGGCTATCGGCTACTGAGCCGGTACGAGCCAGTGTCCCCGGTCGGTTGGGTGCCGCTGGTCGGTCGTGTACAAGCAGGGCGGCCTATCGAAGCCACCGAGGACCTTGAAGGCTACGTGCCGGTACCAGCCGACCTGGCCGGTGCGTCAGACCGTGACGAGTTATTCGCGTTGCGAGTGCAAGGGCGCAGCATGGTGGGGGCCGGCATTCTGCCCGGCGATGTCGTGATCGTGCGGCGTCAGCCCACAGCCGACTCGAGGGACTTGGTGGTCGCACTGGTCGATGATGAGGCGACGGTCAAGCGGTTACAGCTGCGGAAGGGGAAGGTGGAGCTGCATCCTGAGAACCCTGATTTTGAGCCGATCCTGCCCGATCGACATATCACACTGCTCGGCAAGGTGATCGAGGTGCGTCGGAGTGTGAGCTAGGTCGATGCCTCGAGTGGCAAAGATGCGGTTGCCGCAGTCACTGGCTGCGAAGAGGGTGGCCTTTCCCACCCAGGGTGCTTTTGCTGCGGCCAGTCAGCCGCAGGTCGAGGCGGCTCCAACGTCGTGGAGGTTCGCAACACTCACCGGTCGTTTGACCGAGCTGTCGAGCCCAGGCGGTACGGCCGCCCTCACGCTGGCGTTCTCGATGGTGCTTGATGCACAGCAAGCCGGTGAGCCAGTGGGGTGGGTGACCGACGACGAGAGCATCTTCTTTCCACCCGACGTGGCTCGGGGGGGCATCGATCTCGAAGCGCTGGTGGTTGTGCGGCTGTCGGTGGCTCGACAGATTCCACGGGCGGCCGAGCATCTGGCGCGGTCGGGCGCATTCGGTTTGTTGGTACTCGATCTGGGAGATACGGTCCACGTGCCACTGCCGATGCAGATGCGCTTGCGGGGATTGGCCCAGAAGCACGAATCGGCACTGCTGTTTCTGACCCGGAAACGGCGTGATGCTGGCTCACTGGGCACCCTGGTCTCACTTCGGGCCGAAGCCCGGCGAGAACCGGTGGCTCGTCCTGCGCCAGCTGAGCGTGAGGTGAGTCCCACTGGGAACAGTGTTTTCACGTGCACCGCTCAGGTGCTCAAAGACAAGCGGGGTGGCCCCGGATGGAGATACGTCGAGGTGTGCTGTGGACCGGATGGCCTGTGTTGATGTTCCCGCCTTCCCGCTTCAGCTCCTGATTCGCCGGTATCCCGCTTGGACGGCACTCCCGGCGGCGGTGGTCGAGCACGACCGACCGCAGGGGGTCATCTTGTGGGTGAACGAGCCGGCTCGACGGGCTGGGGTGCTCACTGGAATGTCCTTTGCCACCGGGCTCTCGTTGGCGAGTGAGCTCCGCGCCGCCGAAGTGTCTTCCGGTGACATTGTTGAAGGGGTCGACATGGCGATCGAGTTACTCCGACGGTTCACCCCGAATATCGAGCCGTCCACCGAGCACCCCGGGGTGTTCTGGCTCGATGCCTCCGGGTTGCAGCCGCTATTCGACTCGTTGGTGACATGGGCGCGGGAGGTGCGTGGTCACCTGCAGAATGCCAGCTTCTGGGGACGAGTCGTCGTCGGGTTCACACGGTTTGGGACGTATGCCGTAGCCCGGGCCGCAACACGGGATGCGCGCCGACAGATGGACCGTCACGTGCTGGTGTTTGAAAGTGCCGCCGCTGAGCGACGGATGGCCCAACATGTGCCGCTCCGCCGACTCGATGTCGACCCCGGGCTCCGAGACACGCTCGACAAGCTAGGGGTCCGAACGGTGGGGGCATTT
Source organism: Acidobacteriota bacterium (assembly GCA_036336225.1). Lineage (GTDB taxonomy): Bacteria > Acidobacteriota > Vicinamibacteria > Vicinamibacterales > UBA8438 > JAJEEA01. Next base: position 6,986 of record JAYZGM010000212.1, read on the forward strand.
CTGCAGTTGCCCGCGGCTGGTATCCGCAAACGATTTGGTCGTGAGGCGTATCGATTACATCGATACGCGGCCGGAGATTTGGCGGTTCCCCTGCAGCCGACCCCGGTCATGGAGCCGCTCACGCGTCATTTGGATCTCGAGGCGGCCGAGACCGACGTGCACCGGTTGCTATTCTTTATCAAGCATACGCTTGACCCGCTGCTCGAGGTGCTGGCGGCGCGTCACGAAGCACTGACGGCGCTGGAGCTGCGGTTCCGGCTTGAGACACCGGCAAACGAGTCGCGCGCCGATCTCGTCGAGCAGATACGCACCGCGGCGCCAACCCTCGATGTCCGTCAGATTGTCAATCTGGTTCTTTTGCGGGTGGAGAGTCTGATGTTGACGGCTGGGGTCACCGAGATCGACCTCGAGGTCTCGTCGGTGCGCGCGACCCGCGAGCAGCTCCGGCTCTTCGAGGAGCAGTCACGACGAGACCTGGAGGCAGCCGACCGGGCAGTAGCTCGTATCAGGGCGGAGTTTGGCGAGCAGACGGTCGTGCGGGCGGCGCTCACCGATGGCCATCTTCCGGAGGCGACCTTTACCTGGCAGCCGTTGCCGCACGTGGTCCGTCCCACCCCAACCCCGGTCGAGACCCGTCCGCTGGTGCGACGGATCTTTGCCACGCCGCGCCGCTTGCCGTCACGGCTTCGTCACGAGCCGGATGGCTGGATGCTGCGTGGCGCCCAGCACGGACACGTCGTCCATCTGCATGGTCCCTACATTGTATCAGGTGGATGGTGGAGAACCTTGGTGCACCGAGAGTACTACTTCGCGAAGACCCGTGACGACGCGTGGAACTGGATCTACTACGACCGCCGCCGCCGGGCCTGGTTTCTACATGGCAAGGTCGAATGAATTCGCATGGCTATCTACGCGCCGCTCTGGTGCAAGAGCAACTACTCGTTTTTAGAAGGGGCTTCGCATCCCGAAGAACTGGTCGAGCAGGCGCACGCCATGGGGCTGTCGGCGTTGGCAGTGACCGATCGAGACGGCGTCTACGGCGTCGTGCGCGCGCATGTCCGTGCCCGCGAGCTTGGCGTGCACCTCATTTTAGGGGCGCAGATGACGCTCGTGCCCCGGGACCGGCTTCCCACTGGGGATGGTGACCCTCGCTCAAGCAAACGATCCCGATCGGAAACGTCCGGGAAGGTATCGGAACGCGTTCCCCACGTCGTGCTGCTTGCCGCTGACCGTGCGGGCTATGCCAATCTCTGTCGGCTGATCACCCGGGGACGTCTCCGTCACGCTAAGGGGGACTGCAGTGTTGCCCTGGACGAGATCTGTGAGCATGCTGGCGGGTTGCTGGCGCTCTGGTCCGGCGACCATTGGGGAAGCGAGACACAGGCTGAAGCTGACACGCCGATCTTGGCGACCTTGCACGAAGCATTCGGTGACCGGTGCTACGGTCTGATCGCACGTCACCGTCAAGCCAAGGAGGTCCCCCGGGAAGGCTGGTTACGCACACGAGCGCATCAGGCCGGAGTGTCGCTGGTGGCCGGGACTGAGGTGCTCTATCACGCCCCGGCGCGTCGTGATCTGCAGGACGTGTTGACCTGTATCAGACACGGTACCAGCCTCCACCACGTCGGTCGTCGCACCCAAGCCAACGCCGAGCACGATTTGAAGACACCGTTTGGCTTCAGCACGTTGTATAGCGATGACCAGGCGGCGGTCGAACGCACAAACGAGATTGCGGCACGGTGCCGGTTCTCGCTCAACGAGATCCGCTATCGCTATCCCTCTGAGCGTCTTCCCGATGGTGCCACCTCATCGAGCTGGCTCGCTCAGCTTACCGAGCAGGGCGCTCGACGCCGGTTCGATGGTCGTATCCCCGCCACCGTGCAGACCCAGATTGCCAAGGAGCTTGCTCTTATCGACGAGCTCGACTACTGCGGCTACTTCCTCACGATGTGGGAGATCGTTGAGTTCTGTCGGCGACACGGCATCCTGTGTCAGGGGCGGGGGTCTGCGGCCAACTCGGCGGTCTGTTACTGCCTGGGGATCACGGCGGTTGATCCGACCAGAGTCGATCTCCTGTTCGAGCGCTTTCTCTCTCGGGAGCGGGCCGAGCCACCAGACATCGACCTCGACATCATGCATGAGCGGCGAGAAGAAGCGATTCAGTTCGTCTATGAGAAATATGGACGCGACCATGCGGCGATGGTGGCCAACGTCGTCCGGTATCGCTCACGGTCGGCGGTGCGTGAGGTTGGCAAGGCTTTGGGATTGCCTGAGACTGCGGTCGACCGGCTGGCCAAACGGTTGTTCTATTACGACTCGATCGACCTGGACACCGTGACCCAGATAGGGCTCGACACCGAGAGTTCAGCCCACAGGCATCTGCTACGACTGGTCGATGAGATCAAAGACTTTCCACGGCATCTCTCCATCCATCCCGGGGGATTTCTGCTTGGTCACGAGCCAGTGCATGACCTGGTGCCGATCGAGAACGCCACCATGGACCAGCGTACCGTGATCCAATGGGACAAAGAAGATCTAGAGGATCTTGGTCTGTTCAAGGTTGACTTGCTAGGGCTGGGGGCGCTCACACAGCTCGATCTGTCGTTCACGCTGCTCGAGCAGCATCATGGCCACAGGCTCTCGATGGCCACGATCCCGGAAGGAGACACGGCCACCTACGACATGATCTGCGCGAGCGACACCGTCGGGGTGTTCCAGATCGAGAGTCGAGCGCAGATGGCGATGCTACCCCGGCTCAAGCCCCGCAACTACTACGACCTCGTGATCGAGGTCTCTATCGTTCGACCCGGTCCGATCACCGGTGGGATGGTGCATCCGTATCTCAGACGACGAAGCGGTGAAGAGGAGGTGATGTATCCCCATGCCTGTCTCGAGCCGGTGCTGAAGAAGACGAAGGGGGTGCCGCTGTTCCAGGAGCAGGTGATGCAGCTTGCCGTGGTGGCCGCCGACTATACACCGGGCGAGGCAGACCAGCTGCGGCGAGACATGGCGGCCTGGCGACGCAGTGGCCGTATCGAGCGACACCGTGACCGGCTCATCAGCCGGATGATGGCCAAGGGAATTGAGCGTGCGTTTGCCGAGCGGGTGTTCGACCAGATACGAGGGTTTGGCGAGTATGGCTTTCCGGAAAGCCACGCGGCGAGCTTCGCGTTGATCGCCTATGCCACTTCCTGGATTCGCTGTCACTACCCGGACGTCTTCACCTGCTCGTTGCTCAACGCGCAACCGATGGGATTCTACTCACCCGCCACTATCGTGGACGACGCCAAGCGGCATGGCACCGAAATACGCCCAATAGACGTGACCTGTAGCGACTGGCACTGCTCGCTTGAATCGGTCGACTCGACAGCCGGGGAGGGGGCCGTGGGTCGGGACCGGGAGTTCGCCGTTCGCATGGGGCTTCGCTATGTCAAAGGGTTTTCCGAAGCACGGGATTGGGCCCGTCTCAAGACGGCCCGAACCCAGACGTCGTTTGAGTCGGTCGACGATTTTGTGGCCAGAACAGGGCTTGATGAACGGGTGCTCGGCCGGTTGGCCGAGGCCGGTGGATTCGCGGGGTTGGAGACGCGACGCCGAGATGCGCTCTGGCAGGTGCGAGGACTGGCGCGCACGCCGACCTCAGTCCTGCTCGGTTCCGCCGTGTCCGACGAGACCCCGGCGTTCGAGACGCTCGATCTCCGCGAGAGCATCGCGTGGGACTACCACGCGAGCGCCCATAGCCCACGTGGGCATCCGCTGGCCACGCTCCGAGAGGAGCTGACTGCTCAGCAACTCCCCGATGCCCGTACGGTGTCGAAGATGCGTCATGGCCGAAAGGCGAGCTACGCCGGTCTCGTGATTTGTCGCCAGCGCCCCGGCACCGCGTCCGGGGTCGTGTTCATGACCCTGGAAGACGAGACAGGGTTTGTCAATGTCGTCATCTGGAAGACGGTGTTCGACGAGTACGCGCTGATCGGCAAGACCGCGTCGTTTCTCGGTATCACGGGAAAAATTCAGACGGCAGAAGGGGTTGTCCACTTGGTGGCGGATTCGTTGTGGCGTCCGCAGATCGCGCAGCGCCCGGGTCCGGTGAGCAGCCGAGATTTTCATTAACACGGACCAGCGACATCATTAGGACCCGATTCTCGAGTTCCCGATTCGCTGGCGTCACGCGCGCGCGGTCGGTGTGTTCCCGCCTCATCACGGCGACCAGGTTTGTTGATTTGACACGGCCACGCGCCCATATGAAAATCCCAGTAGTGGGTTACACTACTTCTGTCAATGTACTGGTTCCGGCAGCGTCTGAAACTCGTGTCCTCGGTGATCGTGAGTGCGCATGTTGCAGCGCTGACTGCGTTGTCACTCGCGCTCTGCTGTTTGTCTCATCTCGAGGTTGGGAGTCAGACCTTGGCGTGCCCCATGCATCGAGCAGCGGATGAGAGTTGCTCGATAGCCGACTGTCCGATGCATCATGCGGCGTCCACACCGAAACAGGACGTGATGGAACAGAATTCCGGCGATGGGCATTCACGACACGTGGTCCATCAAGTGTCACCCAAGCCGGCGAACCCGTACCAGCTGACCTGTCGCGACGGTGACCCGTCACCTGGGCTGGTCCTGGGTGTACCCGGTCTCCTGTCGGCACCCACGAGTCTGACGTCTCCCTTCCTCGCGGCGGTTCCCCTGGCCGCAGTGGGGCTCGTGGCCCTCGACCGGGCCCTTCTCGTGTCCGTTCCTCCCCCTCGCGCCTAGCCGTTCGGTTCAGACCCACAACGTTCCTCATCAACCATGACCCCGGTGGGCCCATGGCTGGTTGACACCTGGTCTCCGCGAGAGTGACAGCGGCCCGGAAAGCTGATCCTTCAGCGGTGTGGTGTGGAGCCACGGGGCGGCGCGCGAGTAAGAACGGAAATCGACATCTGGATTAAGGACCGCACGAATGAAATATTCACGATTTCTTGGTGTACCGGTTGCAGCGCTTTTCCTCGGTGTGATGCCACTGGCCTTACAGGCCCAACCGGCCGGGCGGCCGACCCGGCCGCCGGTCGGTGACGGTACGGCATCGCTCGATGTCTTTGCTCAAGGGACGACACTCGACCTGTTGGTGACCCAGCGGCAGGGCACAGACGTAGAGTTCCATCACCGTCGGTCGACGGACGGTGGAGACAGCTGGGGTCCGGTTCACGTAATCGACACGGTAACGCGCCCGATCTCCATTGCCAGCCGAGGCAACGAGCCCCAGGTGGTCGCCCACGGGGATCACATCGCGGTGCATTGGTCGACCAAGGGTACCGCGCGTTTTGGCGCCGGGCCGATGGTGACCGCCATCTCCGACGACGCGGGACGCAGCTGGCAATTCGGGCCCAACCTCGCTCAGGACGACACGGGTGGCGCGCAGAATTTTGCCGACATGACAGCCGACAGCGACGGGACGTTCTACGTGGCCTGGATCGGTAGCCACGATGCTCCACCCGGACGGGCGCTCGGAGTCGCCCAGTCCACAGATTTCGGAGCGTCCTGGGAGCACCCGCAGCTCGTCGACGCCTCGAGCTGTGCCTGCTGCTGGAACCGGATGACCGTGTCACGTGCCGGCTCGGTCCGCGTGCTCTATCGCGACTATGGCATTCGCGACATGGCGCTTGCGTCCACCGATGACGCCGGTGCCACGTGGTCGCTCGATGGGACCGTCGGCGTGTTCAATTGGGAGTTCCCTGGCTGTCCGCATGTTGGCGGAGGCATCGCGGTTGCCGAGGATGAAGATGGTGGAGAACAGCTCC
>JAYZGM010000213.1:0-8563 GCA_036336225.1 Acidobacteriota bacterium
CCACACACCTCCAGTTCGCCCCCCGTCACCGCGGCAGCGACCGCCCAGCTGCCGGCCTCGATGTAATCGCCACCCAGCCGTTGTTCGGCCCCGCGTAACCGTGCACCACCGGCGATTCGTATCGTCGAGGTGCCAGCCCCCTCAACATCGGCCCCCATGGTTCGCAGAAACTGACAGAGCTCGACAACATGCGGCTCACAGGCCGCATGTCGAATCTCGCTCTCACCTGTAGCCGCCGCAGCGGCGAGTAGCGCGGTTTCGGTCCCCGTGACCGACGCTTCCTCGAGATACACCGACGCCGGATGGAGTCCGTCGGGCGCCTCAAGCACGTAGTCGACACCTCCATCGTCCACCCGACGCACTCCCATCGCCTCCAGCGCCTGGAGATGCACGGATAAGGTGCGGCGCGCCGGAAAATCGCCACCGGGGGGAGCGAGCCGAACCCGTCCGCGTCTGGCCAGCAGCGGCCCACAGAGGAGCACGGATCCTCGGAGGCGGCCGACGAGCCGTCGGTCGGGCTCGTCACCAGGTTCTTTCTCACAGGTCACCCGAAGCGTCGTCGTGCCCACACCCTCGAGCGTGGCGCCCAGGCGTACCAGCAGATCCGCCATGACGCGGACGTCTTGGATCCGGGGCACATTGGTGAGTACACAAGGATGTTCGGTCAACAAACAGGCGGCTAACAGCGGCAACGCGGAGTTCTTGTTGCCCTCGACCGCAACCCGTCCCTCAAGCCGGTGACCACCCTCGACGATCAAACTGGTCAACCGCTGCCCTGCCGTCGTCGGCTGCTGAGTCATTTCCCTCCATCGTCGAGACTACCGACGCACACCACCTCGTCCCGAAGGACGACGCCAAACCGTTCGACCACCGTCAGACGACAATCGTCGATCAGGCGTCGAATGTGCCGAGCCGTGGCGCCGCCCTCATTTACGATGAAGTTCCCATGGACGGACGAAACGATGGCTCCACCCACACGGCGCCCTTTGAGCCCGGCCCGGTCGATCAAGGCGCCCGCCGACCGTGGCACGTCGTCAGGCAACCAGCCATCGTCAGGCCGCGGGTTCTGAAAGATGCATCCAGCCGACGCGTGCCCCAACGGCTGCGTGCGTTTCCGATAGTCGAGTGAGGCACACGCCGCCGCACGCAAGGCGGCCCGATCATGCTCGCCAACCTGAAACTCCGCCGAGAGCACGAGCTCGCCTGTCTGCTGGATCCGACTTTCATCGTAGCCAAATCCCATCGCCGACCGTGAGACCTCCGTTGTCGCACCGTCGCGGCTCACGAGCTGCACCGTCGTCACGGTATCACCCAGCCGACGACCGTCGAAATGGGCATTGCCATATACCGCGCCCCCAACCGTACCTGGCGTACCAGCCCACGCCTCGAGACCGGACAAGCCACGCTGGATCAACCATCGCACGAGGCCGTTGATGGTGACACCGGCATCGGCACGAACCCGATTCGGTCCAGATATCGCCACCCCCCCGTGACGGAGTCGTAGCACGAGCCCACGCACCCCGTCGTCTCCGACCAGAACATTCGAGCCGCCACCCAGCAGAGTCAAGGGGAGGCCAAGCTCACGGGTGAGCCGGACCGCGTACACAACGTCCTCTACGCGATGTGTCTCGAGCAACCAGTCCGCCGGACCACCAGTGCGGAACGTGGTGAAATCCGCAAGCGAGACACACGCGCGCACGCGGTCACCAAACACGTGCCGAAGTCGTGTCTGGACCTCGTGTTGGCTCGTCATCAATTCCCTGCCGCAACCGGACCCAACGCCCTTTTCTGTTCGAGCGTGATGAGGGCCGCCAAGGCGTCACGTCGCTCACACACCCTGAACGTCATCCAGTCGCCCGGAGCCAGCTGTCCCGCCACCGGCAAATCGGCGCTGATCACGGTCGCGACGTGATCGTAGCCACCAGTGGTTTGCCGGTCGGCCATCAGCAGGATCGGGTGACCCGAAGGGGGCACTTGGAGCGTCCCCATCGGAGTGGGTGTGGAAAGCCTACCTTGGGTGCATGCGAGCTCGATCCGTGGGCCCTCGAACCGATATGCCATCCGATTCGATACCGACGCCAACTTGAAGCGATTCCGAGTCAACTCGGCAAGCGCGTCACTCGTCAACAGCCGAAAATCCGGACCGGCGAGCACGCGAACCGTCGCGCCCCCATCTGGCAAAGTGGTGCCGGAGACGAGTGGCGACACCATGGGCGGACCATGTCTCGTCGACCCCACGTCCAGACGGTCACCAGCCCGGAGCGCACGCCCCCCCAGACCACCGAGCCCACTCGCCAAATCGGTGCTCCGGCTTCCAAGTGCTCGGGGGATGTCGACACCACCGGCCACCGCGACATAGGCGCGCGCACCACCTCTTCGCCGACCAAAGCCGAGCTCACTTCCAACCGGTGCCCGATAGGCGACACCGCACGACACGGGACGAGTATCTAGCCACAGCTCGAACCTGGCTCCGGCAACCGCGAAGGTCGTATCGGCCAAAAACGCCAGCCGTGGCCCATGCAGGGTCACCTCGAGCGTCGCTGACCGGCTCTCATTGCCCACGAGCCGGTTGGCCGTCACATGAGAAACCCGGTCCATGGGACCGGAAACCGGCACCCCCAAGCTTTGGTAACCCCACCGCCCGCAGTCCTGCACGGTCGTCAGGAGACCCGGGTCCAGGATTTGGATCATGCCCCCGCTCCGACCGCCTCAAACCTCACCGTGTCCCCAGATCGAAACAGACAGGGCGGCTCGCGAGTGAGCTCAAAGACCGACACCCTCGTGCGCCCGACAAGCCGCCACCCCCCAGGAGCCCCGGTGGGATAGATCCCGGTCTGGACACCTGCAATCCCCACTGCCCCTCCCGGAACGGCAACCCGAGGCGTCTCACGACGAGGCATGGCGATGCGGTCATCAACGAGACCGAGATACGGAAATCCAGGCAGAAAGCCGATGAGATAGACGCGGTAGGTGCGTGAGGTATGACGGCGAACGACTTCCTCCGGCGAGCACTGGGCGAAGGCGGCCACTACCTCAAGATCAGGACCATCCGCCCCTCCATACTGAACCGGCACGATATGTTCGCGCCCAGCGCTCTCGTCGTCGGAGCCGGACCGCGCGGCACCCCGTTCCAGTATCGTCCACAAGCGGTTGACGTCGGCGCGGCATGGATCAATATAGACCGTCAGCGCCGCGTAGCTCGGCACCACATCCAGCACCCCGACGTATCGCCGGTCTCGCACGTGATTCGCCAGCGTCACGACCCGCGCGTTCAGGCTGGGGTCGATGCGTGGTGGAAACTCGACGGTGATCGCCGCATCCCCCGTCATAGTGATCCGAAAATCTGCCGACTCCGGTTGCGCCATCATCCGTCCGCCAACGCCTCCAGAAGCCGAGCATGAATCCCACCAAACGCGCCATTCGACATCACAACCACCACGTCGCCGGCGGTAGCTTCGTCGGTAACGATCCGCACGATGTCCGTCACATCGGGAACATGGCGAGCATTGCCCCCGGCGTGGCGAATGCCCGCGACCAGCTCGGACTCGGAAAGCCGTTCCGCATCGGGCAAGGCGGACCGATACACTTGACCGATGATGGTCTCATCGGCGTCATCAAACGCAGATACGAACGCGTCCTGAAATACCCGACGACAGGCGGTCGCCGAACGTGGCTCGAACACCGCCCAAAGACGGCGTCTCGGAAACGTGGCTCGCAACCCGGCCAATGTCTCTCGCACCGCCGTCGGATGATGCGCGAAGTCGTCGTAGACCCTCACGCCACGAACCTCTCCCCGAACCTCCAAACGTCGTCGTACACCGACAAACCGCTCGATAGCGCGTGCGACCGTGTCCGATTCGAGACCGACCGTCCGAGCCACCGCGAAGGCCGCCAAGACGTTGCGCACGTTGAACTCGCCCACGAGTGTCGTGCGCACCTCCTGCACCGGTTCGCCCCGATAACGCACCCCGAAGGTCGTCCCCTCGGGCGCGGTTGTGACCGTCTGCGCGCACCAATCGGCGCCTGGCGTCAGACCGAACGTCTCCACCGTGCAGAGTGCCTCATCACCCAAACCACGGGTGGCCGGGCTGTCGGCGCCCAGCAGCAAGAGGCCGCCCCGCGGGATGAGTCTCACAAACCGTTTGAATGTCGTACGAATCGTCTCCAAATCTGGGTAGATGTCGACATGGTCGAACTCGAGATTGCCAACGACCGCGATGTCAGGGAGGTACTTCAAACACTTTGCGCTCTTGTCAAAAAACGCGGTGTCGTATTCATCGCCCTCGATCACGAACTCGGGCCCCGCTCCCAAGCGGTAGCTCGAGTCGAAGTTCGCCGCCACTCCCCCCACCAGAAAGCTCGGGTCACGCCCACCATCGGCGAGACACCAAGCGGTGAGCGATGTTGTCGTGGTCTTCCCGTGGGTACCGGCCACGACGACCGACCTGTGGTCCCACAACCAGGTTTCACGAACCATCTCAGGCAGTGACCGATACCGAAGCCCCCGGTCAAGCACGGCCTCGACCTGGGGATTTCCACGCGACACCGCGTTGCCGATCACGACGAGATCGGTGTCCGCCGCGATATCATCGGGGGCAAACCCCTCAAGATACGGAATACCCCGAGCGGCCAAGAAGTCGCTCATCGGAGGATACACGTGCTCGTCTGAGCCCCGGACGTCGTAGCCGACGTCTCTGAGCATAGCGGCTAGGGTCGCCATGGCGGTGCCACAGATGCCGATAAGGTGAACCTTCGTCATCCCATCCCACCCGTGCGCACGCCGCGCTCCGGCATCACGACTGTCCTGTAACAGCAGTTCGTGGAATAAGTCCGTGGCACAGCGCCCGATCGAGCCAAGGGCGACGAGGGAACAAATAGGCGGTTTTCAACCGAAGAGCAACGCCGCCAAGCGGGATGCCAAGCCGCGGAATCATTGCGCAAACCACTGTTACAGGACACGAGCATCACGTCACGGCCGCTTCGGTAATCACGACGCCAGGCTGCGCGCCGGTCACCACACGACAAACGGTCCCCAATGGCACGGTCAGGGCGGGTCCCGTGGTGTGACCACTGGGGAATCCAAACAGGATCGGCCCGGGAAACGCCTCGAGCACGTCAGCCACAACCCCGCGGGCGGTGGGGCCACCACCTGGCTCATCACAGCCGGGGCACTCCCCGCACACGACGGCAACGGCTCTCGCCAAGAGGCCACTCGACACCAACTGAGTGAGCATCCGATCGAGGCGATACGGACGCTCCCCGACATCCTCCAGTAGAAGGACGTATCCGTTCGGGGGCGAAAACGCATACGGCGTCCCAAGAGAGGCCACCAGTTGGGTCAACGTGCCACCCAAGAGCGGCCCCTCGGCCTCTCCGACCCGGACGGGCACCACCCCATCACCCGTCAGCTCCCCGACCGGCCCCTCGCGCATGAGACATCGGACGAAAGAGTCACGATCATACGCTGCCGCACCCTCGGCGAAATTGACGACCAAGGGGCCGTGAAAACAGACGAGCCCACAGTGTGTCGTGAGAAACACCAACAATGCGGTCAGGTCGCTGTGCCCGATAAAGGCCTGTCGGTGTCGCGACGGGTCGGCCTGGTCGAGATGCGACAGTAATTGAGCGCTGCCGTAGCCACCCCGGGCGCCCATGGCGGCGGCCAGAGAGTGGTCCCGCCACACCGTCGTGAGCGCCGCCGCCCGGCTCTTGGCATCGCCGGCCAGATACCCGCGTCTGGCAAACACCCCGTCGGTGAGCACCGGACGCAATCCGAGTCGCTCGACCTCGCCGATGCCTCGGTTGAATGTCTCGTGGTCAAACGGGCTCGCCGGAGCCACGATCCCGACTCGATCGCCAGGCACCAATCGACGCGGTTTCACCATCAGCGGTCACGCGCCACGCGACATCTCTTCGGCCAGCGCCTGGTGCGCACTGGTCCCCAACCGGTCCCGCAGGGCGACACCGGACAATGGACGGTGGGGTCGCTCCCCAGCCAAATACTGCGATTTGACACGACGGGTCCGCGCCCAGGCGTCCTCGACCCGCCGGCCGTCGAGCTCGTCGCCCTCAACCGCGTAAATGATGGCCTCGAGCGTGCTCGCGTGTTGCGCCATCGATTCGCCACAAACCAGCACCGTATCGCATCCGGCAACGAGCGCCCGCACCGCAGCCTGTTCCACCGAGCGCGACGCCCCACTAATTGCCCCCATGTCTAGGTCGTCGGTGATGATCAGACCATGGTGACCGAACTCGTGCCGGAGGAGTTCGTCGACAATCACCGACGACAGCGTCGCCGGATACTCATGGTCGAGGGCCGGATAGAGCACATGCGCCGTCATCACAGCGGCAACCTCGGTCGCAATCGCGCTGCGAAACGGCCGCATCTCCTTGGCCTGGAGCCGATCGGGTGAGTGCTCAACGACCGGCAGCTCCCGGTGCGGATCGACCAAGACCTCCCCATGCCCTGGAAAATGTTTTGCACAGGCCGCGACCCCACCCTGCCGGAGCTCCTCGATGATGATCCGACCAAGCCGGCCCACCGTGTCTGGATCCGAGGATAGGGCGCGGTCACCGATAACCGGGTCGGCCGAGTGGCTGAATAGATCGAGCACAGGGGTAAAGTCCAAGGACACGCCAACCGCGGTGAGCTCATCAGCCAACGCGGCGGCAAAGCGTCTCGCGAGGGCCGCGTCGTCAAGACAACCCAAGGCCGCCATCGGCGGCCACTCGGTAAAGGGCGCACGCAAACGCGCCACCCGCCCGCCCTCCTGGTCGATACCGACCCACAACGGAACATCGTCAGCCAGTTCTTGGAGCTCGAACGTCAGCTCAGCCACCTGCTCGGGCGTATCGATGTTCCTGCCGAAGAGCACAACGCCGCCAAGGTCCCATTCGCGGGCCAAGGCGCGGAGCTCGGTTGGAATCGTCTGGCCCTCGAATCCGACTAGCAGTAGCTGTCCGACGTGACGATGAAGTGACTTCACGAAAGTGGGTCTCGACTCCGAACCGGCAACATCGCCTCCGGTCGTCAACACCGTGCCGATGGCGCGTATCGCTCAGCGTTCACCGGCGACCACCTGTGATCGGGCAAGGTCGGCACCCCGGTGTCCCGTGTGCCGCCATTATAATGCGCACGTGCGTGTACGTTCTTCGGCGCCGACTCGCATCGATCTTGCGGGCGGCACCCTTGATATCTGGCCGCTGTATCTGTTTCACCCCCCCGCCCAGACCGTGAACGTGGCCATTGACCTGCGGGCCACCTGTCATCTGGCACCATGCCCGGCCGGGCGGGTCGAAATTCTGTCTCAAGACACCGGGATGTCCCTTGTCGCCGACACGTGGGATAAGCTGCCCACTGATGGTGACAACCGGCTCCTCTCCCACATCGCACGTTTCTTTCAAGTCCCCTCTGTCTCCATCACGACCCACGCGGCGTCACCGCTCGGCGCCGGCATCGCCGGGTCATCTGCGCTCAACATTGCGGTCTGCGCCGCGCTTGCGCGATGGACCGGACGCATCTACTCCGATACGCAGCTCTTGACACTGGCCATGAATCTTGAAGCGAGGACATTGGGTATCCCGACGGGAGTCCAGGATTACCGACCGGCGCTCCATGGAGGGATCGCCGCCATCGAGCTTGACCCGGTCGAGATTCGACGCGTGCCCATTGACGTCGACCCGAAAGACCTCGAACGGCGTCTGATGCTGGCCTATAGTGGTGATTCTCGGTCTTCCGGTCTCAATAACTGGGACATTACAAGGCGCCATATCGAGGGCGACCCACTCGTTACGACCCATCTTCGGTGCATTGGTGAGATCGCGACGGCCGCTCGGGAGGCACTGAGCCGCCGCGATTGGCCCGGGCTGGCTCACCAGATCTCCCTCGAATGGGAAGAACGGAAAGCGCTCGCCCCGGGTGTGACGACGCCCGCCATTGAGCAACTGCTCGCGCACGGGACCGAGGCCGGGGCACTCGCCGGGAAGGTGTGTGGGGCCGGTGGGGGCGGGTGCGTCTTCTTTCTCGTCGACCCGGGTCACAGAGATCCAGTGGGGCGGGCGATCACCGAGGCCGGCGGCCGGTTGCTCGACTGCCAGATCGACCAAGACGGACTCCGTGTCGACGTGACCCCGTAATGGCGGTCATCGACAATACGACGGTGGCGAAGGTGCTCACAAACATCGGCCACCTCCTCGAAATCCAAGGTGCGAATCCATTCAAGATTCGTGCATACCGGAATGCGGCGGACATGGTCGGGCATATGGCCGAGCGGGTGGCCGACCTCACTAACGCCGAGATACGTACCATCCCCGGGATCGGGAAAGATCTCACCACCAAAATTCGAGAGCTGGTCGACACCGGATCGCTCGGCTACTACGAGGAATTTCGTCAGGAGTTCCCGCTCGCGTTACTCGACCTCTTGAGCCTCCAGGGTGTCGGACCAAAGACCGTGGCCGTACTCTATCGTGAGCTCGGCATCGACTCGCTTGACGCCCTGGAGACCGCGGCCGGGGCTGGCCACCTGCGGGGGATGAAGGGCATGGGGGCACGCAAGGAGCAGCT
>JAYZGM010000214.1:0-5022 GCA_036336225.1 Acidobacteriota bacterium
GGCACCACGCCTCTGCGAAGACGCAGGCTTGGCTCGCGAACGCGGACGACACGGAGCAGAGGGCCGTGGCTGGCGCGGACTTGCTGTTGCCGAACGCAACCCAAAATGTGGTCGGTGGGTCTCCCGCCCTGTCACCAGACAGGGAACCGACCGTCTACTTCCGATCGGCGAGCCCGATGGGAAACTTCTGGATTGTCTCCACAGCCGGGGGCAACCCACGACGGATCACGTTCGACACGAACCACGCAAGCCACCCGCGGGTGGACCCGAGCATACTGGCCTCCAGAGGCGGGACCTAACCGGACAACAGGATAGAATCGTCGTTTGGGCCTTCGCCCTGGGCGAGACGCGGGGCACTGCGCGATTCTTCCCGGGTCTGCGGCGCGCATGGGGCAGGACCCGGCTACATCTAGGGAGATGGTGTGGGTATCGTCGAAACGGCAATAGATCCATGGGGTCGAACCGTGCTCACGCACGTGGCCTGGAACATCCTGTGGGTGTCGATCTTCGTCTTCGTCACGTTTTTGGTAGCACACGCGTCTTACATCATCCTCTCAGCACACCGAGTACGACCGAAGACCGAAACCGACGCGCTCGAAGCCAAGCACGCCGAACTCCCGACCCGGATCAAACGTCACTCGTTCATGGCCCGTCTGTTCCACTGGGTCATGGCCGGTTCCATCTTCACGCTGCTGGGCACGGCGTTCTTCCCCATCATGGGATGGCAGTTCGATTGGATCGGGATCCATTACACGGCCGGTCTTCTGTTGACCGGATCCATCATCTTTCACATTTTTCACACGACGTTGTTTCTCGACTTCTGGTCGATTTGGGTCGGTCCCAAGGACATCCCGGAGTTCAAGGCAGAGATCATGCGCGAAGGCGGTCACGACGTACCCGGTCCACACCCGGCCAAATACCCCATCGGCAACCGTCTTTATCACCTGGTGCTGACCTTTGTGGGGTGTACGGTCAGCGTGACCGGCATGGTGATGTTGTGGAGAATGGGCACGTCATTCATCACACCCAACCCCTACATCCTCGGCGAAGGCACATGGGGCTGGGTGTACGTCTTTCACGGTATGACGGGACTCTCGCTGGCCGGTCTGAGTGTGGCCCACATCATTTTCGGCGCCCGCCCGAAGAACTGGTGGCTGACCAAGTCAATGATTCTCGGCTCGATATCACGACGAGAGTATCTCGAGCACCATGAGCCGACCCGGTGGCCAATCCGACTACGGCGTCCAGCTCGGGTTGCCCGACCCGAGACCCGTCAGGCGTAAAGCTCACAGGGTGTCGTGTCACCGCGCACGTGTCGATCGACACATACTCGCCCACAGCGACGACATCGCCTTCCGAGTCGGCGCGGTCCAGAATCTTGCCAACGCCGGGGAACTCGAACACTGGCCCAGACACGGTGGCCCCGTTGTCCACAAGCGCTTGTTGTCGTCACGTCGACCGACCAAATGCGCAGAGCGCAGTGACAACCATTTGCTCTCTGCGTCGCCTCAGCCGGTCTCGCCCGCACAGCGGCTCTTGATTGACCTCCTGCCGAGTTGAAGCAGGAACCGCTGATTCTTCCGATACGACGGGATGAACGAGTCCGACGCTTGGCGACCCACCTCGGAGCCCACCGGACAATCGTCGGTCACTTGACGGATTGGCCCCCTTGGTAGTGGCCAGCCCCCGCACGCTCCGTCGGGCGCTCTTGAACGATACCGGTCTGTCGTTCCGACGGCGGCGTCAGCAACTCCGTCTGCATCGATCACTCGTCTTGATCCCTGGCTCGGCGTGGTCGCCGAGTGACAAACCGCACGGTGGTCACCAGACTCCGCCAGACGAACACGAAGCTGGTTGACACCAGAAACAAGATGGACGTCGTTACGGCATCGACGGTCACCAGCCACCGGCTGAAACCAGACCAGAGGGGCGCCACCGAAAGCCCCCCGAGGATGCGAGCCCCCCACTCGAACCCGGAGAGCTCGATGGCAACCACGTCGCGCGCCCCGCCGAACCCGAACATCGCCCTCAGCATGACCCCAGCGTCGGCCACCGTGTCAGCTCTAAAGACGACCCAGAGACAGACGACACACACCGCCACGTAGACGTAGCGTAAGGCCACCGGGCATCGGGCCAACCATCTCAGGCCACCCAATCGTTCGACACACACGATACCGGCGTGACCCAACGCCCAGACCGCGACGGTCCAACTCGGACCGAGCCACAGGCCAACACCGAGAAACAGCGCGACGGTGGAGCCGGTGACGGACCAGACCCCACGCCCGGGAGAGTCGAGTGACAGACCGAGATAGCTGCGAAACCAATCAAACAGCGTGATGAGCCACCGGCGCCAGAACTCGGTCACCGAATCGGCCCCGTGAGGCCATCGGAAATTCTCTGACAGCCGAAACCCGAACATCCGTCCGAACCCGATCGCCATGTCGGTGTAGCCGGACAGGCTGAAATACACCTGCAGTGTGAAACAGATGGCTCCAAGCCATGCCCACGTAAGTCCCAGCGCTCCGGACGACATCGCAAATGCGGTCTCAGAGGGGCCCGACAGCATCCGTGCCAGAAACACGACCTTCCAGACCCCGACAAGCCACCGTCGGACCCCAAACGCGAAGGCGGCCATCGTGGCCCGTCGGTCAGACAGCTGGGCACGAACGTCTCGATATCGTGCCAACGGCCCAACCAAAAGCACCGGGAAAAACAGGAGGTAGAGCAGCGCCTCGATCGGACTTGGCTGGGCGTGAACCCGACCACGTGTCACGTCCACCAGATACGAGATCGCCTGACAAACACACACCGACAGCCCCAGCGGCACCAGCAGCCGGGGAACGGCGAACCCCACACCGGACACGGTCACCGACGGCGACAGGACGTATTTGAATGTGACAAAGAACAGGAGATTGCCCGTGACAGCGAGAGTCAACAACGCCTCCGGCATCGGACTTGGCCGAGGGGCTCCTGCATTCCGACGCCGGACCCACTCGATCGCCAGCGCGACGAGATAGTTCAGCCCCGCCGCCCCAGCCATCCACCAGAACACCGCGCCGGTGCCCCAGTACAGGAAGACGAGTGAGCCGGTCGTCAGCACGACGTTGGCGAGGACAAAACGCCGGCCGCGCTTCCAGCGACGCGGGGTAAGCGCCACCGCCAGGAAGAAAAGTGCGAGCAGGGTCGGGAGGAAACGGAGCAGAAAGAAGGGGTCAGTGAACAGCACGGTGCACGAAACCGCGGGAAGCGGGCGACGCGAATCCTATCAGCTTGCCGTCACGGCGTCGCAGCAGGAGCAGCAGCCGTGGCCAAAGCCTCGCCGCATTCGAGCGGCGCAAGGTTTCACCACGAGCTGCGACCTCGTGCTACGCTTCGTGAGCCGGAAGGGAGGCACCATGAGACATTCAGACCGTTCCCGGTGGCTGACCGTCGTTGGCCTGATCCTCGGGGCGTCTAGCCTGGTCATCGGTGTAGGTGAGAGCATAGCCCAAGAGGGGCGAGAAGCCCTGCTACAGAGAGCCGCCGACACGGAACTCGACACGGAGTATGTCGCTCCGCCGGGCGACCCACTCTGGCACCACACGGCCGGCTTTGCAAAGACCCTATGCTCGGCGGTATTCGTGACCGGCCTCGACCCGGAGTTCGCCGCGGAGAACGTCGGGTTTTTTAGCGCACCATACGAGCATCGGTCACAGGTGGCCAACGTCGAAGTCAACCATGACCTACGACAGGTACATTTGAGCTTACCCGACGGGGTCGTGCGCACCGCCAAATTCAACGGGGACCATGGCTGCGTCACCCTACCGATCGACGAAGAAGATGTCTTCTTCGACCCGGTCAACATCACCAGCGCGCTTCCGGATCCCTGGACACAGATGTGGCCCATGGGTGACGCGTTACCAGACACGCCACTTCCGGAAAACATCGACGGAGAGAAGATCGCCCAGGCCGTGGCGACCGCGTTCGAGCCCGCTGAGGGCATGACGGCGGCGTTCGTCGTCACCTACCAGGGCCGTATCATCGGCGAACGATATGGCGACGGCATCACGATGCATACGCCGCTCGAAAGCTGGTCCATGGGAAAAAGTCTCACCGCGACCCTGATGGGTGTACTGATCCAACAGGAGGTCTACGACCTGTGGCAGCCGGCCCCGGTGCCAGAGTGGCAGACCGAGGATGACCCGCGGCAGAACATCCGCATCGCCGACATCCTCCGGATGTCGAGCGGTCTCCGGTTTCGAGGCGTGGCCGACCCCGACCTCGATGCGGCCCTGGGCTATCCGGACCACTTGTATGTCTATACGGGTACGGTGAATTCGTTCGAGTGGGCGGCGACCCGACCCCAACAGTGGCCGCCGAATACCATCGGGCGCTATCGCAATTCCGACCCGGTGCTAACCAACTATCTGGTGCGGCTCGGCGTGGAAGGCCGCGGGGAGGAGTATCTCTCATTCCCCCAACGTGCGCTGTTCGACAAGATCGGCATCCGCGGCATGGTGCTCGAGACCGACCCCCACGGAAACTATCTCCTCCAGGGATACGAGCTGGCCCCCGCCCGCGACTGGGCCCGTCTCGGCAACCTGTATCTGCAGGACGGGGTCTGGAACGGCGAGCGCATACTGCCCGAGGGTTGGGTTGAGTTCGTCAGCACCGTGGCACCCGCGTGGGAGGCGGACGGTCGGCCGATCTATGGCGGATTCTTCTGGATCAACGGGACGGGTAGCTTCCCGGTTCCTCGCGAGGCGTTCTACATGTCCGGGGCCGGCGGTCAGACCACCCTCATCGTCCCCTCCCACGACCTGGTGGTCGTGCGACAGGGGCATTATCGCGGCGCCCGCGCCGGGGGCCAGGCGCTCCGCAACGCGCTGGCCCTGCTCATGGAGGCGATACCGGCTAGCGACTGACCCGGCCAAACCGGCCGGGCCAGGGTCGGGCCTTCTTATTGGGTTTGAAGCTGCCCTCGAGGACGACGTCAGCGTCCTCGAGGGCAGCCACCACCACATCCTCACAGGCCAGATCGAT
>JAYZGM010000215.1:0-16467 GCA_036336225.1 Acidobacteriota bacterium
GGGATCAGCTATACGCCCGGGGCCAGTCACGAAGAGATTTTTCGACTCTTTGCGGCGGCGGCTACACGGGAGGCGCCCGTTTTCATCCACCTGCGCTCCTCCGGCGCGTTCCGCGCCGGAGGAGCCATGGCCCCATTCCAGGAGGCGATCGCGAACGCGGCCGCGACTGGTGTGGCACTCCATATCGTCCACATGAACAGTAGCGCGGGGGAGGCGGCATCGGTGGCGTTGGGGCTGGTCAGGGGGGCTCAGGAGCGAGGCGTCGATGTGACCACCGAGGCCTATCCCTACACGGCGAGCGCGAGTCGTATCGAATCGGCGCTGTTCGACGGATGGGACGGACGCGCGGTGGAGGATTACGACCGACTGCAATGGGTCGAGACCGGCGAGCGGCTCACAGCGGAGACGTTTAGGACATATCGAGAGGAAGGGGGATGGGTCATCACCCACGGGCGATCTGAGGAGACCAATGAGTGGATCGTCAGCCAGGCGGATGTCATCGCCGCCAGCGACGGTATCCCGTTCAGCCAAGGTCGGGCCCACCCCCGCGGCGCCGGGACCTTTGCTCGGATCCTCGGATACTACGTCCGTGAGCGTGGAGTGTTGTCGCTCATGGACGCGCTGCGTAAGATGACGCTGTTACCCGCCCAACGACTCGAGCGAATCGTGCCCCAGATGGTCCAGAAAGGAAGGGTTCGTGTCGGAGCCGACGCCGACTTGACCATCTTTGATCCCGCGACGGTCGTGGACCTGGCCACCTATGACGCTCCGGACCGGTATTCGGAGGGGATTCGGCACGTCCTCGTGGCGGGGACCCTTGTCGTCAAGGATGGCATGCTGGTGCCTGACGTGACCCCGGGTCAGCCAATTCGCAGCGGCAGCCCATGATGCGGCGGCCAGAGCCGAACCCGTGGTGAGTAAGCGGACGGCACCCGTTGAAATCTGGCCCCGGCGATGTCCGACGTCAACCTGATTGGAACGATGATGACAGGGGTCTGGCCAGGTCGATACTCTCGTGGCGCCCGCGTTGTGTCGACGTCGTCCCAATCTAGCCCCGCGGTCACTGGTTGCTCGATGACAAGTTCGCCCTCCGCCCGCAACGCCGCCTGACCGACGTAGCGAGAGGCATTCGCGCCACCGCCCACACCGGCCCCCCCACACCACGCTGCCGCCGGCAACCGACACCACCGCTCCGGCGATCATGGTCAGCGCCACCGTGCGGGTCACGATCGCCGATCCGTGTGGAACTGAGGCGGTGGCAGGAGCGGCTCGCATGCCTCCCGATACGTGATGGCCACTTGGTCGCGATTGCGGCGCTCGAGTGCAGTGGCCACGAGATGGCCCTTTCCCAGACGCCCGACCGTGAATTGCCAGCGGGCGGCGTCGTCATTGATAGCCGAGGTGAAGCGGACCTTGATGTCGTCGGTGTGTCGCGAGAGGTCAAAGACGAATCCGGAGAGAGGCAACTCCAGTCCCATTCCCCGGGCCTTGATATACGACTCCTTGAGGGTCCAATACTCAAGAAATTTCGTAGGCCGGTCTTTCGTGGTGACCTGACGCAGCGCCACGCCCTCTTCCGGCGAAAAGAAGCGATCGGCAAGGTCCAACCAGTGCTGCACCCGATTCAGATGCTCCGTGTCGACACCGACTTCACGTCCCCGACTCACCAAACAGACGATCAACCCGTCGGTATGCGACACGTTGAACCGGAGGGAGGTTACCGGCCATGCCACCTCGGGTCGTCCGTGGGTGTTGGTCCTGAATTGCCATCGGGCAGGGATCACGTCGTGGTAGCGGGACAGGGTGACCCGCACGAGAGCGCGGGTCACCAGACAGGCGTGGCGGTCACGCTCGAACCGATACCGGTCGGTCTTAGAGCGCTCCTCATCAGATAATAGCGCGCGAAGGTGAGCCAGTTGCTCCGGGTCACGAAACGCGTCGGGTCGCGCCCACCACAAGTGCGCCTGTCCGTCGAGCAGGTGTTCCGCGCCGTCGCGTGCCACCGTCATCCGGTCCTCACCAATGCCGCACCGGACCATGTCGGCGTCGCACCATCGCCGGGCCGGGCAGAATCTCTCGGAGATAGCTATCTAGCCCTCGCTCCTGTTGCCACTGTTTGGGATACCCCAGCGACACCTCTTCGAAACGGACACCGTCGATCCAGTCCGTGGTGCGGAGATGAAGATGTCCGGTCACCACGACCTTCGCGCGAAAGCGGGTGTGCCAGCTCTCGGTTTGTCGCGTGCCACACCAAACCGAAAACCGGGGAATCCGAGGCAACCGCACCAGCTCGTGTTTCAACGGAAAGTGGTTAATCAGCACCAGGGGATAATGGCCGGCGGCTTCCGTTAAACGGGGCTCGGTTTGCGCGACCCGGGCCCGACACCAGTCACCCCGTGTCCGATACGGGTCCGGTCTAAGGAGTAGCTCGTCCGCACAGCGGATACCCGTCTCGCCTGCCCACGCGACCGCTCGCGCCAGCGGAACGGTATCCGGTCGAAAACTATAATCGTAGAGTAGAAACAATGGGGCGATGACACAGTGAGGCTTGTCAGGCCAGACCACGTAGGGGTCTTCGGGCGTGACCACGCCGAGTCGCTGGCAGAGGGTCACCGCGGCGTCATACTTGGCGATCCCCCGCTGTTGTTCGTCGGTCGCGCTCCACAGCTCGTGATTGCCCGGCACCCAGAGGACCCGGTCAAAGCGGTCGAGGGCCGCCCGGAGCCCGAGCTCGAGTCGCGGCAGTGACTCACCCACATCGCCGGCCAGGATTAGCCAGTCGCCTGGACGGGCCTTCCAGCCTACGAGTGCCTCGCGGTTCGCCCGGTGCCCCAGGTGCAAGTCGCTGAGCGCCCAGAGCTTCATGGTTACAAATCTCGCAGTGTCCTCGTGTCCCAATCCCGGTCGCGACCGAATTCCCGGACGCGGGCCGGGATCGATTCTACCGGAGGCGTGGTGCTGGCCGGCGTAGTACCACCAGCGCATCCTTCTTCCAGCTTGGCTATTCTCTGTATTCGAGCCTTCTTGCAGCGGTGGCGGCTATCTGCACCAACGCGGAGGAACTGTGGACGGTCCATGTTCACGGCGATCCTGCCGATGGTGGTGTCCTCCTGTCTACCTTCTACGTGATCGCCAATCCCAGGACCTTGGCGACCCGGACACGGAGTCTGCTACCACGATTCACCCCGCTGGTCATGCTGGCACGGGTTAATGGGCTACGCCCCCCACTCTAGGAAGTGTGGCTGGGGTTGGACGGCTCGTGGCCGGTATCGTCATCACCGGATGGCTCGCATCTAAGATGCTTCCACTATGCCCTGCTCCGCCCGACCCTGCCCGAGTTGCTCGGCGTCACGCGAGCCAGGGGCCCGATAGACGTCGCGGAACCGTTTTGCATTCCCAACGCGGTGCGCCGGGCTGGATTGCACACCAGCTCTTCGACGTGGCGGTCATCCGCTGATCTCAACGTATTCACCGACTCGGGCCGATTTTCGCTATGATCCTGCTTCACTCGAGGATCGTGAACATGGTCGCCTGATAATGGATGATCGAAGAGGACTGATTCATGACGATGAGATCGACGATACGCGCGACGCTGTGTGCGAGCGCGCTCCTGGCCGCGGCGGGCCTCGCCACGGCCCAAGAACGGTCAACCGCGAATGGCGAATGGCCGTCCTACGGAGGCAATCTCTCGCACGACCGCTACTCGCCGCTTGACCAGATCGATGCCGACAACTTCAGTGACCTAGAGCTCGTGTGGCAGTTCAACACCGACAACCTCGGTCCTCGGCCGGAGACCAACTATCAGTCCACACCACTGATGGTCAACGGCATCTTGTATGTGACGGCCGGATCACGACGCGCGGCCGTCGCCCTGGATCCGGAGACGGGTGAGCTCCTGTGGATGCACCGGATCGACGAGGGCGAGCGGGGCGAGGAGGCACCGCGACGTCTCTCCGGTCGAGGGCTGGCCTATTGGGACGACGGGGCCGACGGCGTCATCCTCTATGTCACTCCCGGTTACCAGCTGGTCGCAGTGAACGCGCGCACCGGCTACGAAATGGAGGAATTCGGAAACGGGGGTATTGTCGATCTGAAGCAGAACATCGACCAGAACCTGGAGCCGACCTCCGAGATCGGTCTGCATTCCGCCCCGATCGTGGCCGGGGACACGATTCTCATTGGGGCGGCGCATCGTCCTGGCGGCGCGCCGCCGTCACGCACCAACGTCAAGGGCTATGTGCGCGGATTCAATGCCCGCACCGGTGAGCGCAAGTGGATTTTTCACACGATTCCCGGGGGTGACGAGTATGGCATCGACACATGGGGTGGCGATTCGTGGCGGTATACCGGTAACACCGGGGTCTGGGGACAGTGGACCGTCGACCCAGAGCTGAACATGGCCTATTTCCCTGTAGAAGCCCCGACGGGTGACTACTACGGCGGGCATCGCCCCGGTGACAATCTGTTTTCTGGCAGTGTCGTCGCGGTCGATCTGGATACGGGGGAGCGCGAGTGGCACTACCAAACGGTCCATCATGATATCTGGGACTGGGACCTGCCTTCGGCGCCGGTCTTGCTCGACATTACCGTCGAAGGTCGTGAGATCAAGGCGCTGGTCTTGCCCACCAAACAGTCCTACATGTTCGTGCTCGACCGGTTGACCGGGGAGCCGGTGTGGCCGATCGCAGAAATACCGGTCCGGCAAGGTGACGTTCCCGGCGAGTGGTACTCCCCGACCCAGCCGATCCCGACCAAGCCCCCGGCCGTTGACGAGGTCGACCTCAGCATAGACCACCTCGTCGACTACACGCCGGAGCTGCTAACGCGAGCCCGGGAGATCTACAACAAATACACAATCGGGTGGCTCTATGACCCCCCGACCGTGGCAGAGCCAGGCATGCTTGGCACCCTCCAACTTCCGAGCTCGACCGGTGGCGTGAACTGGCCCGGCGGGTCGGCCGACCCCGAAACCGGCTTTTTTTACATCTACACCAAGACTCAGATCGGGGCCCTCGGATTGGTCAACAACCCGGAACGGTCCGATATGGACTTCATCCGCGGTCGCCCGGAGGGCGTGAGCTTCCGGGATGCGTCAACCAGCATCGACGGTTTTCCGATGATCAAGCCACCGTGGGGACGCATCACCGCCATCAACATGAACACCGGTGACATCGCCTGGCAGATCCCACACGGAGAAGCTCCGGATAACATCCGCAACCACCCGTTGCTGGACGGAATGGATATCGGCCGGACCGGGTGGCCCGGGCGGGTCGGGGTCCTGGTGACCAAGAACTTGATCGTGGCCGGCGAGTCCAGTAACTACACGACGGAGGTCGGTGAGGTCGGGTCGATGCTTCGCGCCTATGACAAGGCCACGGGTGAGGAAGTCGGTGCGGTCTTTATGACGGCGCCCCAGAGCGGCTCGCCCATGACCTACGAGGTAAACGACCAGCAATACATCGTGCTCGCGACGAGCGGTGGCGGACAATCGGGAACGCTGCTCGCCTACCGGCTGCCATAACCCGCAGCCATCTCTCCTTGGCCCCGTGTCACCGTTACACTGCGGTGGCACGGGGCTTGACGTCGCCTGGACGCGACATCGGGCGCCCCCCAGTCCCATCCAGCCGACGTCCGACGCGACAGATCATGCCGACCAGAGAGCATCGTTTTTTCGACGACGTATCCCGCACCTTTGACCGGGCCGCCGCCTTCGGCGACCACCCGCCGGGGTTGCTCGATCAAATCAAGCGGTGTAACGCGTTGTATCGGTTCGACTTTCCGGTTCGACAGGCTGACGGCACTATCGAGGTGGTCCGCGCATGGCGGGCCGAGCACAGCCATCACCGACTTCCGCTCAAGGGAGGCATCCGTTACAGCGCACAGGTGGACGAAGACGAAGTCATCGCACTCGCCGCACTGATGACCTTTAAGTGCGCCATCGTGGATGTGCCGTTTGGTGGGGCCAAAGGAGCGGTCCAAATCGATGTCGCCGCCTATACGGAGGACCAGATCGAACGCATCACCCGTCGCTACACCCATGAGCTGGTCCGCAAGAATTTCATCGGTCCCGCGATCGATGTGCCTGCGCCCGACTATGGCACCGGAAGTCGGGAAATGGCGTGGATCGCCGACACCTACACTGCCTTACGGCCGGACCAGATTGATGCCCTGGGGTGTGTCACAGGGAAACCGGTCGACCAGGGTGGTATCAACGGACGCACAGAAGCCACCGGTCGCGGCCTGTTCTATGTGCTCCGTGAGGCGTGCGCGCAACGGAAAGACATGTCCCGACTGGGGCTTGCCGTCGGTCTCGACGGTAAACGGATCGTCGTGCAGGGGTTCGGGAAGGTCGGTTACTGGGTTGCGCGCTTCTGCCACGAAGCGGGTGCCCGTATCGTGGCCATTGCGGAGCACGATGGGGCCATCGCGAACGCCACCGGTCTTGACCCTGACGCAGTGCACGTCCATCGAACCGTTACCGGGAGTGTACTCAACTTCCCGGGAGGAACGTCGCTTCCGGATTCACGGGCGGCGCTGGAGCTTGACTGCGACGTGCTCGTTCCGGCTGCGCTCGAACGTCAGATCACAGAGGACAACGCCCCCCGGATCCGCGCCCGTATCGTGCTCGAAGGGGCGAACGGCCCCACGACACCTGAGGCGGACGAGGTGTTCGCGACCAAGGGGACGCTGGTCATCCCGGATGTGTACGCGAACGCCGGTGGCGTCATCGTGTCCTATTTCGAGTGGCTCAAGAATCTGTCCCATGTCGGATTCGGTCGACTCGAGAAACGCTACCAAGAGAGCGCGCACAGCCGCATGCTCGCCACGGTCGAGAACGCTACCGGCACGACACTATCGCCAGAAGTTCGGGCGTCCGTGATCCGTGGCGCCGATGAGCTGACGGTCGTCAACTCGGGCCTCGAGGAGACGATGACGGTCGCCTATGGTCAGATCTGTGAGACATTGCACCGGACCCCCGAAATGGGGTCACTACGGGTCGCCGCCATGGCCACCGCGATCGACAAGGTCGCCACCGCGTATCTGTCGCTCGGGATCTTCCCCTAGCCGCCCGTGACGGAGTCCCGCGTCATACCGAGAACGGGCGGAGCCCGGCTGGCAAGGCACGACGAGGAAGCAAAGTGGACATTTTCCGACCGAGAAATCACGCCGGCCAGGCCGGTTCAGCTCCGGTCGACTGCCGCGGGGCTTTTGTCACGGGCCGCCAGTACTTCGGTCTCGGGGGCGGGCGGGGACGTCGTCGACACGACCGCCACCTCTGCTTCCGGTGCCGGCGGAAAGGCTTCCTCACTGTCGGTGCGAAGACGGATGTCGTGCGCCGCTGCGACCAGGGTGACCAACGGTAACGTCTCGAGCAATCCGTCGATCGGGTCTCCAAACGGGTCGAGCAACCGCATTCCTTTCACTTGGAGCGGCACAAATACGATGGCCGCGTCACGCGAGTGCTCCGTCACGGCCGCCGCGTCTGCATCGATCACAGGCAGGACCTCGGCCTCGATTCGTCGCTCTTTCAAACGAAACGCGAGGTTGGCGCTGACCTTCTGGTCGGCGTCAGGGGGCACCGGTGTCAGGAGTCGAATCCGCGCCTCTTCCCATTCTTCAGCGCGGGTCATCAGATACGCGAACAAGAGCGCCAGCTTCGACGAGTCGTTCTCAAACCACCAGACATCGATCCGTCGCGTGTCTGGCGACAACTCGCGCAAGCGCACCCAATCGGTCTCCCCTGCGTCGAACACGAGAAGATTCTGATCCAACCGCATGGCGCGCTGGAGGAGCCGGGCATAACGAAGCGCCGGCGCCGTGACCCCATCGCCGCCGCGCCCGAGCCAATTGAGGGCGACGGTGTTGGCTCGGATCGGTCCCACTCCCCATGACTGGACCAATGTCATCGCTGCGGTCGGCAAATCAGGGGCCGACACCACTAACGGAAAGGCATCGAGCTCATCATGCTGCAGCTCTGCCAGGAGTGTCGTTTCGGCCTCGTCCCGTGCGGTCTGGACACTCGGCGAGCCGCTATCCCCTTCGATCAGCTGAACGGCCGTGATGAGTCCCGTACCGCCGCTGATCCATGACGCCAGCTGCAACACACGAGACCGTCGCTCGGGGGTGTCGGTGAACAGCAGAATCTGTGGTTGCCAGTCGACCGGGCGCTGCTCCTGACTGGCCAGCTCGCGGAGACCATCCTTGACCATCCGATATCGGTAGGCGCGACGACTATCACGCCACCGGGTCGGGACCGCGGTCCAACGCAGGTATTGGTAACCGGCGAACAGCAAGGCGACGGCCACCGTGGTCGCCATCGGGTCGATGGCCAGCATGACGGCCCCACACATCCCGGTTCCCAGCAGACTGGCGCGAGCGTCATACAGCCGAAACCGTGGCCGAAATGACGGGCTCGCGCCGGTGGCCTCCACATACGTCGCGTAGTTGAGCAATCCGTATGAAATCAAGAAGAACATCGACACCACCGACGCGATGGCGTTGAGGTCTCCGATGATGATCGGCACGATCGCGATCAACGCGGTGAATACCACCGCGCGTCGCGGATTACCCGTTGCGGTATCGACCACCGCGAACGGTCCAAGGCCCTTGAAGAGACGGTCACTCGCCAACGCTTGCAAGATCCGGGGCGCACCGAGAAACGAGGCCAGTGCAGACGACAGTGTGGCGGACAGGAGACCGGCCGAGATGAGCCATGGCACCGTGGCCACACCCGCCATCGCCTCATAGTCGTCCGCGAGCTCACCCAACGGTCGGGCTGCAGCAAATAGCACCATCGCCGCCGCGTAGACGACGGTTGACAACGCCACCGCCAGAAACGTCCCGCGCGGCAAGCTACGAGAGGCGTCCTTGAGGTCGCCAGACATGCTCACGCCCTGGGTGAAACCGGTCACGGCGGGGAAGAAGATCGCGAAGAGCGGCCAGAACGAGACCGCTGTAGGGTTGGGCCCCGAGGCCAGGCTCGCTCGCAAGACCGTGGGGTCCCAAGCGGCGTAGGCCCCCATGAAGAACGACGTCAGCGCGGCGACAAGCACCGCCATGATGACATACTGCAACCGCGTCGCGAGGTCGGCCCCCGCATATGCCAGTCCGAACAACCCGACGGCGGCCACGCCGGCCGCGGTGCGCACCACGACGGCCCCGCCACCCACAATCGCAGCTACGCCCTCCCCAAACCCAACACAATAGAAGGCCACGGAAATCGCCTGGGCCAAGAACAGGAGTGCCCCCAACGCTCCTCCGTACTCAACCCCCAAGCTGCGCGAAATCAGATAGTAGTCGCCCCCGCCACGGACCCTGCGGTTGGTAGCGATCGCAGACAAGGACATGCTCGTGAGCACCGAGATCGCCGTCGCCAGCCCCAACATGAGTAGCGCCTGGAGGAGACCGGCCGTGCCGACGACAAATCCGACCCGACGAAACAGGATGATGCCAAGAATGGTGAGAATGCTCGGCGTGAACACGCCGCCGAACGTGCCGAACAACCGGCGTTGGGGAAGGACCGGACGTTCCGGTGAGGTCGTCGCGGAGGACATGACAGGGCTCGACATAGTATCAGTGCGCGTCGGTTACCTGGATCGCAGCACCGCGCCGCGACCGGAGGACTTCAC
The DNA here is from genome assembly GCA_036336225.1 of Acidobacteriota bacterium. Lineage (GTDB taxonomy): Bacteria > Acidobacteriota > Vicinamibacteria > Vicinamibacterales > UBA8438 > JAJEEA01. The sequence continues at coordinate 9,630 of JAYZGM010000215.1, forward strand.
CCGGAATAGACGGACCCGACTGGCGCGAGTTCCTCGCGCCGAGGGTTCGTCGGTTGAGGTGGAGCCGTGCTAGAAGTCCATCCCCAGCTTGAGTGAGACGGTACTCCCAATCGTGTTGCGGAACTCGCTGACCCGGGGGCGGCCCATGTCCGCCACGACGTCGCGCGGGTTGTGATGACTCGTGAGGTTATAGGCTGGAGACCGACGCCGACCCGACGGCTCAATAGGCTCAGTGACCGGGTTACCGCCACGTCAGCGGAGAAGAACGCGGGATAGTCCGCTCCGTTCCGAATCCCAGTGGCGGTGTTGAGGCCCATCAACGTGCGACCGTGAAACCGACGCTCTGGAAACAGACTCCGGACGTCCACATCCCAGTGGTCATCACCCGTGGCGGTCCGGACGTCAGTGACCGTACCCGCCACGTGACCACACTGAGCGGGAGATCGAACGCGAACTCGCCAGTAGGAAGCCGATGCCCCCCAACATCGACGACCGTCTCGCTGAGCACGATCGTCTGAGCCCGCACACCGTCCGACCAGGCTCAAATGAGCCACGCCAGTGCGAACGCCACCGAACGTATCGGCACGCGGCCAGGATACTACCGGCGGGGAACCTTCCACGCCGCGCACCTTCAGACACTCACAATCCGTCATCGCAAGTGGCCGATCGCGTGCGTGGGGTAGTACGCTCGAAGAGTGAAACACACAGCGCCACATCGCCCGCCTGAAGACCGCGTTCTGCTCGAAGGGCCCCAGAGTCGTGGGCGGGACCTGTGGCTCGTCCTACGTGCACTCAAGGACTTTGTAACCGGTTTCCGCGGTCTGCACTTCGTCGGACCGTGCGTCACCGTGTTTGGCTCGGCGCGCTTCGATGAGAATCACCCGTACTACACCCTCAGCCGACAGGTCGGAGGCCGTCTCGCCAAGATGGGCTTCACGGTGATGACCGGCGGCGGCCCGGGGTTGATGGAGGCCGCCAATCGAGGGGCTAAAGACGCTGGCGGCCGATCGGTGGCGTGCAATATCACCCTGCCCAACGAAGAAGACGCCAACCCCTACCTCGATCACGCTGTTCAAGTGCACTACTTCTTTGTCCGCAAGGTGTTGCTATTCAAATACTCCTACGCTTTTATCGCGCTCCCGGGTGGTTTTGGCACCATGGACGAACTCTTCGAGGCACTGACCCTCGTACAAACTGGAAAAATCGAGAGCTTTCCGATCGTCTTGATGGGAACCAGCTACTGGAGACGGCTTCTCCACCTCATTCACAGCATGGAGCGCGAGGGGACGATTAGTCCGCGGGACCTGCGGCTATGGCTCACGACCGACAGCTTGGACCAGGCGATGGACCACATCCGAACCCACGCCGTGGACCGCTTTGGGCTACTCGAGCGTCGTGGCCCACGGCCCTCGCGGATCCTGGGCGAGCCTCGGGTCACACCCCGGCCGTCTGGGTCGCGGTGACGGAAAGAGCGCTCTCACTGCGCGGTCAGAGTTTCCACGCGTAGGACGTGCGAACCGTCCGTTGTCCCGTCAGTGAGGACCCCGGTGACCTCGGTCATCCTGGTGTCAGTTGCCCTGAGCGTGACCCCATCGGCGGCGACCAGCATGAGCGTCGTCTCGTTGGGTAGGAGGAGTGTGAGTTGCCCCGCGTGATCGGCCAATTTCCCAACGGCCGTCACACGAAGTGCGGTCGGTAGAAAACCGGCGTTGCGGATCGCGCCCCGTATCTCGCTAAGATTTACCATCGTCGCTGGCTCTGGAATCACTACGACCTCTCCCGCCTCACTACGAATCATCACCTGCGCGACGTGCGGTAAGCGACCGAGTCGGCGTTCGAGACCTTGCGCACATGAGGGGCAGGAAAGTTCGACCTCGACGGTGACCGTCCGCAGCCCCGGCTCAACTTGGGGCTGCCACGATGCAGCCTTCAGCTGGACCAATAGCACGAGACCGGCCACGAGCCATGTCCACCACCGTCGTTCTCTCGTTACTCTCGGATCCATTCCCACTCCGTTCATCGTCAGCATGTCGAGGCGCGATGCGCCGGTGATCAGCGACATGTCACTCGCGAAGATCGACAGCAACGAGTGTGTCCGTGTTTCTGGCAAACAACCGTCCGCCGGCAATCGCTGGATACGCACGCACCGTACCGGGCAAAATGGACGCGATCGCGAGTGGGGTCAGCCCCGCGGGCGAGGCTTCCGCAAGCATGAGTTCGCCGCTCTCGCGTAGGATCACGAGCCGGTCTCCAGCCAGCGCGATCGTGCCGGCGCCGAACCGGTCCTGACTCCAATGCACGGTCCCGGTCTGGAGGTCGACCGCGCGCAAGCTCGGACTATATTCCTGACGCCCGTGATAGCCATACAGGATGCCCTCGTGCACGATGGCCGTCGCGTAGTGGTTGGTCATACTCTCGTCCCCCGTCCACACGTCCGTCAGTTCTCCACTGGACACCCGAAGCAACGCGGCGCCAGTGCCGTAACTTGCCGAGATGAAGACTTGGTTCCCCGTGACCAACGGTGTCGCGGCGTTCACAGATGCGCCGAGTCGCGAGCGCCAGCGTTTCTCGAAACGAATCTCTCCCGTCTCAGGATCGAGCCCGACGAGACCGTTTCGTGTGAACACCAGCGCGTAGCGACGACCGTTGAACGTGGCGCCAACCGGTGACGAATAGCTTGCCTCGTGGGTCGTGGCTGTCCAGAGTTCGTCCCCTGTGCCGGCATCAAAAGCCACGATGCCGCCTTGCCGACCCCCAACGTTGGCGATCAGCCGTCCGTCTTCGACGAGGGGCGCACCGGCCGCGCCAAAAAAGCCCTTGCGGACCTGATAACGGGCATGGGTGTCGACACTCCACAGACCGGTACCCGTCGCCAGTTCAACGGTGTGAAGCTGACCCTGTGCGCCAAACGTATGCACCCGTCCGTCGGCGACGACCGGTACCGACCTCGGACCCTCGTCGAATCCGAAGTCATCACGGTAAGTCGTGGCATAGCCGTACTCCCAGATCGTCTCGCCGGTGTCGACCGAGAGTGTCTCGACAACCTCACGGCCGCCCCGTCGGTGTAACAACACGACGCGGTCATCGACCACGGCTGGACCGGCGAAGCCAGCACCGATCTGACGGGTCCACAATCGGGGTGGTCCTGACGCCGGCCAGGAGGTGGAAAGCGCGGGACCGGTATAGATCCCATCTCGGTTCGGTCCAAGAAACTGTGGCCAATCTTGGGCCGCGGCGTCGGCGACACCGAGCGCCGCCAGGAATAACGGGGTAATGATTGTTCGCATTGGGCGCGATTGTAGCAGTCGATCACGACCGTCGTGACGCGCACCTTGTCAACTTCTATCGAGGCCACAACGATGCCGGGTCCGAGGGAAAACTCAATGGTCTCGCACAACACTCTGGCTCCCGATTTTGCTGGCCGCGGGATTGGTGTTTGTCGCCAATGTCTCGCCCACATGGTGTTGCGCGACCACCGGCGCGATTTTCGCCAGTCCGCTGCGGAAGGTGATCTCCGGGACGCTGGCGTGGCGTATGGCACGGTCTTCCACTCCGTGGGGCTCGTCGTGTTCGCCTGATACGCCGGAGTTCTGTTTCGAAACTGCATCTGGTATAAGCTCGCCTGGGTGTCACGGTGAAGAATGTCATCGGTAGCCTCATTTACGCGCGGCTGACCGCCGGTACGTTCGGGTGGCTCTGGCCGTAGCCGGATGGTCCGAGTCCACGACTGGCCACGGTAAGACCGTCAGAACACGGAACGAGGAGATTCGCGCATGACCCCTTCCAGACTGCAAACACGAATCGGTGTCGGCGTGCTGCTGGTCGTGGTTGGTCTTGGCTGTCTCGCGCTGACCGCGCATGCTCAACGATTCTTTGGAGAGGGCAACATGCCTCCCCGATACCCTCCGGGCTCGATGCCTGATCGCGATTTTTCGTTCTGTAAGTTGATGTATCACAGCGTCCGGTGGGAAGCCCTTGGCATGGGGTGGATCACGGACTATCCCTATGCCGGGATCAACCTGATGTTTCGATTCTCGGATCTCACCACGGCCCGGGTCAGCAAGGACCACCGTGGCGAACCGAATCACTGGGTGGTCCGACTCACTGACCGAGAGCTGTTCAACTGCCCGTTCCTCATGGCCGCTGACGTCGGCACCATCGGTCTCAACGCGGTCGAAGCGAACCAGCTACGCAAATATCTCTTGAAAGGCGGTTTTCTCTGGGTCGACGACTTTTGGGGTACCTCCGCCTGGCAACACTGGCAGTCGGAAATCAGCCGCGTCCTACCACCGAGCCAGTATCCAATCCACGATCTCCCTCTTGATCATCCGGTGTTTCGCACGCTTTCATATGTGGACAAGGTGCCCCAGATCACGGCCATCCAATTCTGGTGGCGCAGCGGTGGCACGACGTCTGAGCGCGGGTTCGATAGTGAAGAAGCGCATCTGCGAGCGATCACGGACGAGAACGGTCGCATACTGGTGCTGATGTCGCACAACACAGATGTCGCTGACGCCTGGGAACGCGAAGGGGAAGACCCTCGTTACTTCCAACAGTTCTCTCCCGACGGCTATGGACTTGGCATTAACGTGTTGCTGTACGCCATGAGCCACTAGACAGCTCTAGGGCACAGATGTGTGCAGTTGGATCCGGTTTCCGGTCCCGGGGGAGATGGCAATCCCCGCGTAGCGAGAGGGTTGTACAATGCGCGGGCTCGTGACGCCCGCGGTGCTCGTCGGTTTCGGGCAAAGCTTCACGAGCCGTCTAGCGACGTTCCTCCGCCACCCCACGATTGGGCACCGAGGGGCGCAGTGTCTGTCGTGACCCGGACAGCACCCCCCTCGAGATTCGCGAAGCATGATCGACACGACATGCGGATCCACACCTACGACGCAGATGGTGTGACCGTCTTTGTTCTGGTTGGACGTCTCGTCCTTGAGACGTTCGGGACCCTCAAGGACCACGTTCGTGGGTTTGTTGAACGCGGCGGTTGCCAGCTTGTTCTGGACCTCGCGAGGGTGAGCTACGTCGATAGCATTGGGGTCTCTGAGCTCGTGCGGAGTCATACGATGGTCGACATCCAGGCGGGGACAGTGATACTTGCGGCACCCCCGCGTCATCTGACCCGACTGCTCGCGCTCACTCATCTCGATACGGTCTTGACGCAACGGCAGACGGTGTCCGACGCGGTCACCCAGCTTACCGGCGATGGTGTCATCGACGTATGATGATGAGACCACTCGCCTCCGCCATCGAACTTCGGAGGCCACGAAAAGAGCGATGTCTGTGACCACACCCGTCCGACGATGGTTCCCACTGCTTGTTGCGGTTCCGGCGCTCACGTTGACGATGCTGAGCGACACTGCCACCGGACAAGGAGGCGGTGTCCAAATCGTCCGCCCCGGGGGCGAGGGCGAGCGATACTGGCCCCGGTGGCGTGGTCCATCCGGGCAAGGCGTCGTCGAGGACGGCGGCTACCCGGACACTTGGTCCGCGACAGAGAACATTGTCTGGCGCGTCTCGGTCTCAGGTCGAGGGCACTCCTCCCCCATTGTGTGGGGCGACCGAATCTTCTTGACCACGTCTCGAGACCGCGGACGACGCGTGTCCGTTCTGAGTTTCCGTCGGTCTGATGGCGCGTTACTCTGGGAAACGGACGTGCCGGATGGACGGCCCGAGCGCCATCATGGCAAGAACAGCCCAGCGTCGGCCACCGCCACCACCGACGGTGAGTATGTCTATGCATCCTTCGGGAGTCGCGGTCTTGTCGCGGTCGACTTCGAGGGCGACCTCGTGTGGCATCGAGACCTCGGTCGGATCGCCAATTATCATGGTCCTGCTGGGTCGCCTCTGCTGTATCGTGACAGCGTCATCATCTATCAGGATCAGAGCGGTGGGGCGTTCGTCACCGCCCTCGACACCCGCACCGGTAACACGCGCTGGCGGACGGAACGGAACGCCAGTGTTGGGTGGGGCACGCCGATCGCTATCGACGTCGGTGACCACGACGAGCTCATCGTGAGTAGCCAACGTCGGGTACAGTCCTACAATCCGTCCACCGGCGAGGAGCTGTGGCGATGCGAAGGGATGCTCTTTGAGGTCATCCCCACTCCAGCCGTCGGTCATGGGCTCGTCTTTTGCGCTTCCGGCCGGGCAGGCCCCACACTGGCTATCCGACCCGGTGGTCGCGGTGACGTGACCGACAGCCACGTCGAGTGGCGGACCACGCGCGGCTCACCATTCGTACCGTCTCCGATCATGTATGGCGACTATCTCTATCAGCTCAATGACATGTCCAGTATCATCACGTGTCTCAACGCCCGATCTGGCGAGACTGTGTGGCAGGAGCGATTGGGTCGGCCACGTCGTGAGGGAATCTCCGCCTCACCGGTCATCGTGGACGACAAGCTGTTCGTGACCAATGACGACGGTCAGACCTTCGTGCTGCGGACCGGGCCCGATTTTGAGCTTCTCCACATCAATGACATTGGAGCACCAACGCTCGCTTCACCAGCACTGGTCGACGGCATGTGGTACATCCGCACTGCCGACGAGCTGATCGCTATTGGAGATGCGCGGACGGCCAGGTAGCCCGGCTGGCCGCTCTTCTTCGACCCTGCGATCCACATAAATGTGGGTTCTCGCTGACACGGCCACACGGCGGCTCTAGGTTCTCTGGTCGTGTCGGGTCCGGCGCCGCGGTTGGATCGAAGCCCGGCTCTTCGTCGGTGACAACGAATCGCGCCTCGCGCTCGGTGAGCGTAGGGTCGCCATCGCATCTCACCGCTTGTCGTCTACGGTCGTTTTGAGGCGGTAGACCTGGAAACAGGGCTACTCT